>CACIWH010000005.1 GCA_902590295.1 uncultured Pelagibacteraceae bacterium
TTTTTCATTGACGTCAATATTTATATTTTCATTATTCAAGATTCTTTGTACACCATTAATAGTCATTCCTTGGTTTTTTAATAAAAATTGAATTTTTAATATTGTATCAATATTTTTTTGGTCATAGTATCTTCTGTTGTTTATTTTCTTGGGTTTAATTTGTTTAAATTGCGTTTCCCAATATCGTAAAGTGTGGGCTTGATTAATTTTATATTTAGAATTCTTCATATTTAAAATTTTAACAACGTCACTTATAGTCTTATATATCTTTTTCTTATTTGATTTTTCTGTCATTTATAAATCTTTTAAATTCTTTAGAAGGCTTAAACAACACAACATTTCTTGCAGAAATCTTTTTTATCTCTTTTGTTTTTGGATTTCTACCCAGTCTCTCTTTTTTATGTCTAATGATAAAAGTGCCAAAATTTGAAATCTTAACTTTTTTATTTTTTTTTAGATCGTTTATAATCATTTTGAGCAAATCATCCAATATCATATCTAAAATTTTTTTTGAAAAACCAAGTTGCATGTAAATAGAATTTACAATATCTCTCTTAGTTAAATTTACTCTCATTTACTAATATTGTCTTTAATCTTTTGTATTAGGTTATTTTTTACAATTTTAATACATACATTTAATGAATGAGAAAAACCAATGTAATCTGTAGATCCATGACTCTTTATTACAGGAGAATTTAATCCAATCAGAATCGCACCGTTATATAATCTAGGATCTAATTTTTTTTTAACTTTATTTAAATTTTTAATATTTATTAAACTAGATATTTTCCCAAAAATATTTGATGTCATTGAATTTTTAAATTCTTTTACAATAAAATTTGCAGTACCCTCCGCAGTCTTTAATGCAATATTACCTGTAAACCCGTCAGTAACTATCACATTAACATTTCCATCCATGATATGATTTCCTTCAACATAACCTTTAAATTTAAAATTTTTATTATTTCTATTTTGTAAATTTTGATAAGCACTTTTAATCATTTCATTGCCTTTTAATTCTTCAGAACCAATATTTAAAAGTGCAACTTGAGCTTCTTCGTTAGGATATAAGGATTTGAATAAAGAAGAACCCATAATTGAAAAATCCACCAAATTTTTATCATTACACTCTATATTTGCTCCAAGATCTAAAACAACATTAAAATTTCTTTTGTTTGGCCATAAAGCTGACAGAGCTGGTTTATCTATGTTTTCAATCATTTTTAAATTAAGTTTTGAAATAACAAATAATGCACCTGTATTTCCAGCTGAAATTGCAACATCTGATTCCTTTTTTTTTAAACTCTCAATAGCAAGCCACATACTTGTGTCTTTACCTTTTTTTGCAGCAGATAGTGGTGTGTCAGTGTCTAAAATTACATTTTTTGTATCAAATAAATTAAATACATGCTGATCATAATTTTTTGGCAATAATTCAATTATTTTTTCTTTATTTCCAAAAATATTATAAATTATATTTTTATTAGATTTGTAATTTTCAAGAATTCCATCAATGACTTTTTTAGGTGAATTTTCACCTCCCATTGCATCAACTGCAATTTTAATTTTTGATACCATAAATAAAAATTATTCCTTAGGATCTAAAACTTGTCTTCCTTTGTAAGTTCCAGTTTTTAAATCAATATGATGGGACAATCTATATTCACCAGATTTTTTATCTTCAACTATATTTTTAGAGGAAAATTTTATATGGGACCTTCGTTTACCAGATCTCGATTTTGTTGTTTTTCGTTTTGGAACTGCCATAATCTAAAATTTATGATCTAATACACTTTTTGTAAAAGAATTTAAAGGTATTTTTAATAAATAATTAGAGTAGTTTTGAAAATAATCAACAAATTTTCTATTATTATCTTTAAATTCTATGTAATACTTAAAAATATCGATTTTATCATCAAAAGAACATTCATCCCATTTATCAATCTTATTGATAATTGAATATAATAAATTTACATAGATTTTCATTTTTTTATTTACAGTTTGATCTCCATACCCTATTTCTCTTATATCAAGTTCAATTTGTCTAAAAACGTAATCATAAAATCCTTGAAGATATTTTTGATAATTTTTCTTTTTAAATGACTTAAAAAAAAAGGCTAGATGAAAGAGAAATATTAGCAATCTATCAGAAAAAGTATCTTTTTTGGTAAAATAAAAATAAAGTTTTTTATTTCTAGAGAGATTAACTAAATTATTATATATGTTTATATATTCAGAATTCATGAGAACATTATTTTATATAACTATTTTTTTTTTAATATCAAATTGTTCATTTAATTTAGTTGATGACCATCACGGTGTTTTCTTTTTAGATAAAAAAGAAAAAAAAATTGCTGTACAAGAGTCAAATATCAATGATATTTTAGGTATTTTTGGCGAACCTTCCACAAAAAGTTCTTTTGATAATGACGTTTGGGTTTATATAGAGAGAAAAATATCAAATACACACTTTTTTGGAAGAAGAAAATTAATTGTAAACAATGTGTTGGTGCTAGAAATAGATGATAGAGGTATTTTAGCTAAAAAAGACTTTTTTAATATAGATGACATGAAGGAATTAAAATTTGATAGTAGTAGGTCTGAAACAATTAAAAAAAGAAACTTTATTTATAATTTTTTATCAAGCTTAAGACAAAGAGTTAACGATCCTTTGGGTGTAAGAAAGAAAAAGAGAATGCAGGTAGATTAATAACAGAATACTTAATTTAGCCCGCTATCACAGCTAATAATAACAACGCTACAATGTTTGTAATCTTTATCATTGGATTAACAGCTGGACCAGCAGTGTCTTTGTAAGGATCTCCAACGGTGTCACCTGTTACTGCTGCTTTGTGTGCTTCTGATCCTTTGCCACCAAAATTACCATCTTCAATATATTTTTTTGCGTTATCCCATGCTCCACCACCTGCTGTCATTGAAACAGCAACAAATAGTCCTGTTATTATTACACCAAGCAACATTGCTCCTACAGACGATAAAGCAGCTACCTGACCTCCGATTGACAATATGATAAAGTATAACACTATAGGTGAAAGTACTGGCAATAAAGACGGAATTATCATTTCTTTAATTGCAGCAACAGTTAATAAGTCTACTAATTTAGCGTAATCTGGCTTTTGTTTTTTTTTCATTATACCGGGGTACTTTTTAAACTGTCTTCTCACTTCAATAACGACTGCACCACCTGCTCTACCTACGGCTTGCATACCCATTGATCCAAAGAGATATGGCAACATACCACCAATAAGTAATCCTACAACTACATAAGGATTTGATAAATCAAATGTAACAATAATTCCTTCTAATTTCGACCCAGCTACTTTAGAAAAATGTTTTATATCCTCTGTGTATGCTGCAAATAATACTAAAGCTCCTAATCCAGCGGATCCGATCGCATAACCTTTGGTTACTGCTTTTGTTGTATTTCCAACAGCATCCAAAGCATCGGTAGTTTTTCTAACATTATTTGGAAGTTTTGACATTTCAGCTATTCCACCTGCGTTATCTGTTACAGGCCCATATGCGTCTAATGCCACAACCATTCCGGCAAGAGCCAGCATAGTTGTCACCGCTATTGCTATTCCATATAATCCAGCTATGTTATTCGTTAAAAGTATTCCTGCTACAATTATCAAAGCGGGTATTGCTGTAGCCTCTAACGATATAGCCAAACCTTGAATAACATTAGTTCCGTGACCAGTTGTTGATGAACTTGCTACACTTTTCACAGGTCTATAATTCGTACCTGTATAATATTCTGTAACCCAAATTAAAAGTCCTGTTATTATTAAACCAATTACCCCACAGTAATATAAATCTATTCCAGTAAAAGATTTGCTTTTAAGTTTATATATATTTTCTAATCCTAAAACGTAGTCTGTCACAGGATATAATACTATTAAAGAAGCTACAGCAGAAACTATAAATCCTTTATATAAAGCGTTCATAACATTTTTGCTATTACCTAATCTCACGAAAAATGTACCAATAATAGATGTTAAAATACATGCTCCACCAATAGTTAATGGATATATCATCATACTGATATCATTAGGAAAAAATATTGATGATAAAACCATAGTTGCAACAATTGTCACTGCATATGTTTCAAATAAATCAGCAGCCATACCTGCGCAGTCTCCAACATTATCACCAACGTTATCAGCAATAACTGCAGGGTTTCTAGGATCATCTTCAGGAATTCCAGCTTCAACTTTACCAACAAGATCTGCCCCAACATCAGCACCTTTTGTAAATATACCACCACCTAATCTAGCAAAAATTGAAATCAAAGATGCACCAAAACCTAAAGCGACTAAAGCATTTACTATTTCTCTCTCATCAACTTCATAAATTAATAAAATATAGTAATAAACAGCTATTGATAACAGCGCAAGACCTGCAACTAACATTCCAGTTACCGCTCCTGATTTAAACGCTACATTTAAACCACTAGCTAAACCTTTTCTAGATGCTTCTGCTGTTCTAACATTTGCCTGTACTGAAACTAACATTCCTACATAACCAGCAATACCTGAGAGTGTTGCGCCAATAAGATAACCTAAACCAACAAGTATATTGAAAGAATAACTAACAATTACTAAAACTACTACACCTACAATTGCAATAGTTTTATATTGTCTGTTTAAATACGCTTTAGCTCCAATTTGTATGGCAGATGCAATTTCTTGCATTTTAGCATTACCTGCACTTGAGCTTAAAATACTTTTACCTGTAAAAAAACCGTAAACAATTGATAATAGTCCTGCCAGAATTGTGTAAATTAGAATTGTTTCAGAATTACTTGACATAAATTAAATTTTAAAAGGCGGACAATACAAAATAAAACATAAAAGGCAATAGAATATTAAGCAAAAAAGTGCTCATAGCCAGGTATTTTTATCATTTTTACCATTTTATTACCGTTTAAAAGCCTCAACTTAAATTCTTTTTTAGGTAATATTTTGCCTATTCTACTAATCTTTGTTTTAGTTTTTTGGGAAATTTTATCAATTTGTAGCCTGTTAGTTTTGCTTGAGGTGAACAAAATTTGATAGTCATCACCATTAAAAATAAATTGTTTTTTTTCTAATGAGTTTTTTCTTAAAAAAATCTTTAATTTATTAGATATAGGTATTTTATCATAGTAAATTTCGGATGATAAATGTTGGGCATTAATCATTTTGTTCAAATCAATTAAAAGTCCATCTGAAATATCAATTGAAGTATTAGCTAATTTAGTTAAATATTTTGAAAATTCTAAATTAATTTTAGGTAAATAAAATTTGTTAATAAAGTATTTTTTATAAATGTTTTTATTAAATTTTTTTTTTTGTAAATATTTTAAACCTAAAAAACTATCGCCTAATTCACCAGTTATGTAAATATCATCATTAATTTTAGCATTATTTCTCTTGACTATTTTATCACTATATCCAAGCGAGATTATAGTGAATGAATTTATTTTAGAAAAAACTGTATCTCCACCAGATAGTTTTATTGAAAATTTTTTTTGTTCAGATTGTAAAGAGTTAATTATTACTTTTAAATTTTTATCACTGAAAGATTTTTTGTTTCCACTTCCTGAAATGAAATAAAATTTAGGGATTACACCTTTGCACACTAAATCAGATAATGAAGACCTAATAATTTTTTTAATCAATAAATTCGGTTTTTTAAAATTTGGAAAATGTATTTTTTCAACATAAGTATCAACTGAAATTACATTTTTATTCTTTTTATCAAAAAATACGTCATCATTTAATTTTAATGCATGTGGATTATTCTTAACTAGTTTTGCTAAATAATCTTTAATTAGGACACCTTCATTCATTTAAAACCTTAAATTCTTAGAAATTTTGTCAAGTAATGCATTTAAATATTTTGTCTTGGTATTTTCGATAAAATAATTTGATGCATTTAAATATTCTTTAATAATAATTTTTGGTGATGTTGTAGGTTTGTATAAAAGTTCATAAATTGCACTTTTTAAAATTATTAGAAAAACATTGTCATGATTTTTTAAATTTATATCTGAGTCTAAATATTTTTTTATTTCCATAAGTATAACTTCATTTCTTTCTATAGTACCAAAAACAACATCTTTTATAAATTTTTTGAATCTATGTTTTGGAATAATTATTTTTTGGTCATTATTGTAATATTTGCTATACAAGATTTGGATAATTATTACCCTTGGGTTATTTTTTGGACTAAAAGTTGGATTCATTTTCAAATTGATTTACTTGTAAAGAATACTATTTAATGCTAATGCTGCCTCTTTTCCTTTATTCTTTCTAGCTAAAGCCTGTTTATAATTAAAACATGTTAAAATGCAGTTTCCTACAGGTTTTTTATTATCTATGCTTATATTCATTATTGCATCAATTACTGATTTTGATATTAAATCAAAATGAGCAGTTTTGCCTTTAATTACACATCCAATAGCAACAAAACCATCAAACTTTTTTATATTTTTTGAAATTATTACAGGTATTTCAAAAACACCAGGAACTTTAATAATATTTAACTTAGTTTTTTTATTTAAAAATTTCTTAGTGCTTTTGAGCAAAGAATCAGCAATGTCTTTGTAATAATCTGATACTACTATTAGAACTTTTTTTTTCATTTAATAATTTCTTGTTTAACAATTTTTATATCAAATCCTTCTAGACCTACAACTTTTTTTGGAGATCTTGTAACTAAAATCATATTTTTAATTTTTAAAGATTTTATTATTTGAGCACCTATACCATAATTTCTTATTAATTGATCTGGTCTCTTTTTAATTTTCTCTGATTTTAAATCTCGTAAAGTCGCAGATACAGATTTTATATTTGTGTCTCTAATGAATATAAGAACACAATTATTAAATTTTTGAAAATATTTTAAAGTTTTACTAAATGAATTCGGTAGATTTTTCCCCATGAGATAATTTTCAACAATATTAGAAGATATAACTCTAACTCTAACATTCTTATTAGATTTAATTTTACCTTTCACTAAAGCAAAATTTTCAGATCCATCTAATAAATTTTCAAATACTTTAATTGAAAATTTTTGATTATTTATTTTTATATAATCTTTTTTCTTTAATTTGATTAATTTCTCATTTTTAAGTCTATATGAAATCAGGTCTTCAATTTTACCAATCTTAAGATTATGTTTTTTTGCGAAATCAAAAAGTTCTTTTCCTTTTGCCATTACACCATCATCATTCATTATTTCACATATAACTGCAGAGGGGTTTTTATTTGCAAGTTTTGAAATATCTACAGATGCTTCTGTATGACCTGCTCTAACTAATACACCACCGTCTTTTGATATAATTGGAAAAATATGCCCAGGAGAAACAATTTCCTCTTTTTTAACCTTATCTTTAATAGCTGTTTTAATAGTTTTGGATCTATCTTTGGCTGAAATTCCAGTTGTAACACCTTTTTTTGCCTCAATAGAAACAGTAAATGCAGTTTGATTTCTTGAATTATTTATTGGGGACATCAATGATAAATTTAATTTTTTGGCTTGTTTGTCTGTAATAGCTAAACAAATTAAACCTCTGCCATATTTGGCCATAAAATTAATTTTATTAGATGACACATTTGATGCTGGGACAACTAAATCTCCTTCATTCTCACGATTCTCATCATCAACAAGAATATACATCTCACCTTTTTTTGCAGATTTTATAATCTTATCTATTGGGCTGTAATTACTTTTTACCATAATGTTTTTTTATATATTTTGACAAGATATCAATTTCAACATTGACAATTTGTCCTCTTTTAAGATCTGACAAATTTGTAAGCTTTAAACTATGAGGAATTAACCATACTTGAAATCCATTTTTTGTAACCTTAGAAATTGTTAAAGATACACCATTTAAAAGAATAGATGCTTTAGGTATTAAATATGATAAGTTCTTTTTATCAATTGTGAAATCATAAATTCTCGATTTACCTTTTTTAATAATCTTATTTACCTTTGATGTGCAGTCAACATGGCCCTGACATAAATGACCTGAGATTTTCTGACCATATTTTAAGGGTAACTCAAGATTTATCTTATCACCTATTGATATATTCTTAAACTTAGATCTATTCATTGTCTCTTTTAATAAATAAAATTCCATTACTCTATTCTTGAGAGATACCATTGTTAAACAAACGCCATCACAACATATTGAAACTCCTAAGTCTCTTTTTTTAACTTTTAGATTACTTTTAACAAAAATATTAACACCTTTAGTGTTTTTTTTAATTTTATTTACTATTCCTTTATTAAAAATAATACCATTAAACATAATCAACTATAATTAATAATTTTATCCTCATTAAGATAAACATCTAAATTTATTTTGTTTGTAAATTTTTTATTTAACTGATTAACTATTTCCTTTATATGCAATTGTCCAATTTTTTTTAGGTTTTTACCACTTTTAAACAAAAAAAACTGATTAATATGTTTTTTTTGTATTAGAGATTTAGTTAATTCTTTTCCACCTTCTATTAAAAGATAATATATATTCAATTTAAATAATTTCTTTTTGATTTCTGTAAAATCTAGATTATTACCATTATCCAAATTAATTTTATAATATTTAATTTTATTTTTTTTAAGCATAGATAATCTTTTTTTATTTGATCTGTTGTAAAAAAAAATACATTTTTTTTTATCATTTTTAAAAATATTAAGATTTTTTTTATAATTTAAATTTTTATCTAAAATAATTTTTATAGGTGAATAATTTTCTAAACCCTTAATTCTACAATTTAAAAAAGGATTATCTTTATTTAGTGTTTTAGATGAGATTAGTATTGCGTTATTCTTATATCTTAATAAGTGTGAGGTTTTTCGAGATAATTCATTAGTAATATTCTTATTTTTTTTTTTTGAGTAAATATAATAGTCATTAGAGCATGCTAATTTTGCAGTAATGTAAGGTAATTTATTTTTTCTAATGTAAAAGTAACTTTTATAAAAGTCAGTAATTTCTTTCATCTTAATTTGTTTTGTAGAAATATTATAATTTCTCAAAACTTTTTTTAGTTTATTGGCTGTCCTTTTATCAATATCATTAGACCCATATACAATTTTTGATATTTTTTTTTTAATTATTAAATCAGTGCAAGGTGGTGTTTTTCCGTGATGTGTGCATGGCTCCAAAGTTACATAAATAGTAGAACCTTTAAGATCATTTGTATTTGCTAAACGAATAGCGTTAACCTCGGCATGGGGTCTTCCATTAATTGATGTTTTGGAGAGTGATAAAATTTTATTATTCTTAACTATAACACAACCAACAGATGGATTTTCTCCGGTCAAACCTTCATGTTGTTTGGCCAGATTTAAAGCTAATTTGAGGTAAAATTTATCGTTTTTTGAAGACATCTATCTTGTCTACAAATTGAACGAAATCTTTTTCTTCTCTAAAATTTCTATATACAGATGCAAATCTAACATAAGCAACTGGATCTAAGTTTTTAAGACCATCCATTACCATTGTTCCTATCGTACTAGACGAAATCTCACTTTGACCAATTTCTTCTAACGAATTAGATATTTTCGTTATAAATTTTTCAACCGTGTCTGTATCTATTGGCCTTTTCTTTAATGCTATGTAAATAGATTTAGATAATTTTTCTCTATCAAAGGGAGACTTTCTACCGTTTTTTTTAACAATTATAAGTTCTCTTATTTGAATTCTTTCAAATGTAGTAAACCTTTCACCACATGTAGTACAAAGTCTTCTTCTTCTAATTGCAGTTCCGTCCTCTGTTGGTCTAGAGTCCACGACTGAAGTTTCCCCTTTTTTACACGGACAGATCATTTAGGTTATTTTAAATTTTTATAAATTGGAAATTTAGAACAAAGATCGATAACTTCTTTTTTTACTTCATTTTCAATTTTACTATTATCCTCTTGATTAGTTGATAAACCTTTAATAACTTTAGTTATCAAATTACCTACTAATTTAAATTCCTCTAATCCAAATCCTCTTGTTGTTGCTGCCTGAGTTCCTAATCTAATTCCTGATGTAATCATTGGGCTTTCAGTATCAAAAGGTATTCCATTTTTATTACAAGTTATGTTGGCTCTGCATAAACTGTCTGCTGCCATATTGCCTTTTACATTAAACGGACGTAAATCAACTAACATTAAATGTGTGTCAGTACCTCCGGAATAAATTTTAAATCCATTATTTTTTAATGTTTCTGATAACATCTTGGCATTTGCAAGTACATTAGAAATATAATTTCTAAATTCTGGTTTTAGTGCCTCTAAAAAACCAACTGCTTTTGCAGCTATTACATGCATTAACGGACCGCCTTGATATCCAGGGAAAACTGCAGAATTAAATTTTTTTGAAAGATCTTCTCTGTTTGTTAAAATTATCCCGCCTCTTGCACTTCTAAAAACTTTGTGAGTTGTTGATGTTACTACATCTGCATAATCAACTGGATTTGGATAACCTTTACCAGCTACCAGTCCAGAGAAATGTGCCATATCTACCATCAAATAGGCTCCAACATTATCTGCAATTTCTTTAAATCTTTTAAAATCTATAACTCTAGAATAAGCACTTCCTCCTGCAATTATTAATTTGGGCTTATGCTCCATAGCTTTATTTTCAATATCTTTATAATCGAGTAATTCACTTTCCTTATCTACTTCATAACTTATTGCATTAAACCATTTGCCTGAAACAGATGCTTTAGAACCATGTGTTAAGTGACCACCAGAATTTAAACTCATTCCTAAAATAGTATCGCCTGGTTTTAATAATGCTAAAAATACAGCTCCGTTTGCTTGTGCACCAGAGTGAGGTTGAACATTTGCGAATTTACAATTAAATAATTTTTTAACTCTATCTATTGCTAAACTTTCTGCTGCATCAACATGATCACAGCCGTTGTAATATCTTTTACCAGGATAACCCTCAGCATATTTATTGGTAAGAACAGAACCTTGAGCTTGTAGTAACGCGTTAGAAACTATATTTTCTGAAGCTATTAGTTCTATATGTTGTTGCTGTCTTAGCAATTCATCATTTATAGCTTTATAAATTTCGGGATCAGATGATGATAGATTGTTTTCAAAAAAACTTTGAAAACCCGGATTCACATATTTTTTTTCACTAGACATATATTTATTAAATTTTTTTAATTCTCCTCAAGTGTCTACCACCTTCAAATTTAGTTTTCAAAAAAATATTTACTAATTTATAGGCTAAATTTTTACTTATTAGCCTAGCACCTAATGTAATAATATTTGCGTTATTATGCAATCTAGATAATTTAGTATTTTTCACATTATAACACACCACAGCCCTTATATTTTTTACTTTATTAGCAGACATTGCCATACCAGTCCCAGAACCACAAACAAGTATTCCAAAACTTGATTTATTTCTTGAGACTATTTTTGCTAACTTTTTTGCGTAAATCGGATAATCTACAGATTTATTACTAAAAGGTCCTAAGTTTGTAATTATATAATTTTTTTTTTTTAATTTCTCGAAAATATGATCTTTTAAAGTAAAGCCAGCATGATCTGATGAAATAAAAATCTTCAATTTAATTAAATTTATAGTCTAAAACACATGCTACCAAGTGTATCCTATTCTCTTCACCACCATTGAAAGCATTATGATATTTTGTATTATTAGTAATCCAAACTGATCCATCTGCTGGCATATGTTTTGCAACATTGTCTATAACCATAATTGAACCTGGATTAGTTATAATTGGTATATGCAATCTTGGTTCAGGATCTCTGTGCCAACTCAATGTAGATCTTGGTTCTTTTAATAAAATTCTAACACGTCCAATTTTATAATTCTTTTGTAAAGTTTCAACTACCTCTTTAAAATATGTTTCCTTATAGTCACTTATAAATTCTGAATATGCAGCTTCATCTATCATCTGATCTCTTAAAACTTCTTTTCCTGATTGATCAGGTTTTGTCCAAAAAACACCCCTTGCCTTATTGCCTTTGATAGAATCTGGGTCACCCGGAATTTGAGTTAAGGAAATAGCTCCAAAATTAGATACACCTTCAACACCTTGAAAATCTTTTATTTTGAGAACCTGGCTATACGCCTCTTTTAATTTATTTATATCAAATTTTATTTTTTGTTTTTGAAAATCATTAAATGATAGTGACATAATTACTTTTTATTAATAACTTATAGACTAAAATTATATATATTACTATTGTCGCATTAATATAATATTTGAGAATGATTATCACTGGAAAATATCCTAATTTAAGAATGAGAAGGTCAAGAAAAGAAGACTGGTCAAGAAGACTTGTTAGAGAAAATACCCTCTCTGGAAGTGATTTTGTTTTACCCATATTTTTAACTAACGGAGTAAATAAGAAACAAGAAATTAAGTCAATGAAAGGTGTTTACAGATATAGTATTGACAATTTATCTGGAGTTATTGACCGTGCAATAAAAAATAAGATTCCAATGTTAGCACTATTTCCAAATACAAACAAAAAATTAAAAGACATTAATGGATCAGAAGCTTTAAATGAAGATAATCTTGTCTCAAAAGCTATTATCAAAATAAAAAAAAAATATAAGAACAAAATTGGTATAATGTGCGATGTGGCTCTTGATCCTTATACTTCACATGGTCATGATGGTTTGTTAAAAAAAAATGAAATCTTAAACGATGAGACAATTAAAATTTTAATTAAACAATCATTATTACAAGCACAAATGGGTTGTGACGTGATAGCACCATCAGATATGATGGATGGCAGGATTGGTGAGATAAGAAAAGAGTTAGATAAAAATGGATATGAAAAAATTCAGATCCTTTCATATGCTGTTAAATATTCATCTTCTTTTTACGGACCTTTTAGAGATGCTGTTGGTTCGAAAAGTTCATTAAAGGGTAATAAAAAAACATATCAAATGGACTATGGAAATGTAAATGAGGCCTTAAGAGAGGTCGCAATAGATATAAAAGAAGGCGCTGACATGGTTATGGTTAAACCAGGTTTGCCATATATTGATATAATTAAAGAAGTTAAAAATAATTTTAAAATACCAGTGTTAGCTTATCAAGTATCAGGTGAATATAGTTTATTATCAAATGCGATAAATAATAAAATACTTAATAGTGAGTCTGTATATGAAATACTTATGTCTTTTAAAAGAGCTGGAGCCAATGCAATAATATCCTATTACGCTGATTATGTAGATAAGATTATAAAATAGTTATTTAAAACAATTTATAAAACGTAGCCTTGAAGTTGGAAAGTTAATATTATTAGGAATAAATATATTTTTTTTCATATATTCACTTATTAAATTTAATGAGTCATAAATATCTCTATTAGAAATATCTACTTTAATATTTTCAACTAAAAAATTAGGAACTTTCAATTTTTTTGATGCACTTTCAATGAAGTAAGCTTTTTTATTTTCTGTTTCATCATATTTACAATACTCGATAAGATTTAAATCAAAACCTATATATTTTAGCAAATTTAGTTCCCAGAAAATATAATCAGATTTCCAATTTTCGTTATCCAACAACAAAAATAATTTATCAATCAAATTATAAATTTTTGAATTTTCTTGTCCGTCTACAGTCAAAATTTTAATCAAATCTAACATTGAAACTATGCAAGTAAACTTTATTTTATCTGAAAAAAATTTAGATGTGCATGGTTTTAAAATTTCAGTTTTAAAATATCCTAAGGTGTTATCACTTTTTGAATGATACTCTAAGTATAATTCATTTCCGCTTTGTAAATAATTTTTTATTTTTTTTGATGTCGCACCATAAATTATACCTGCACACTTTCCATGTTTTTTTGTATAAAAATTTGCAATTATAGAATTTTCCTGGAAAGAAATTTTTGATAGTAAAAAACCTGTATCACTCCAAATCATACTAATCTTAAAATTTCTAAAAGTTTTTTAGCTGCATTTTGTTCTGCTTCTTTTTTTGAATACCCTGTTGCAGATATATTTTTTGAATTTTTTATTCTTACTGAAACCTTAATTAATGGCTTATGTCTTGGGCCTTTATTGTCTAATAATTTATAAATTGGTAGAGACTTATGCAATTTTAGAGAATATTCTTGAAGTTTGGTTTTAGCATCTCTCTGAGTTATAAGACTTTTGTTTAAATATTTTCTCCAATTCTTTATAATAAATTTTTCAGCAACATCTAAACCTTGATCTAAGTAAATACATCCAATAACAGACTCTAAACAATCTGACAAAATTTTATTTTCTACAGTAGAATTATTTCTAGAATTTTTAATTAATATATAATCCTGAAGATTTATATCTTTTGCAATTTTAGCACATTGATTTTTATTAACCAGGGATGCTAATTTTTTATCTAAATCACCTTCTTTGTCGTTAGGAAAAAATTTAAGTAGATTTTGAGATATAACTAAACCCAAAACTCTATCACCTAGGAATTCTAATTTTTCATTATTATCAACAGGATTAAAGCTTTTATGTGTAAAACCTCTTATTAATAATTTTTCATTTTTAAAATTTATTCCAATAGTTTTTTGAAAATTAGTAAGATTAGTTTTCATTAAATTATTTTTTTAAAAAATCTTTCAATTCGTAGAATATTTTTCCAGTTCCAAAAATTGAAAATGCTACCTTCTTTAATATTTGTTGAAAAAAAAATAAATTGTGCTTTACCAACTAAATTATCTTTATGCACATAACCAACACTAGATAAAAATCTACTATCTTTAGAACAGTCTCTATTATCACCTAAAAAAAAATAATGATCTTTTGGGACTAAAAATTCATCTGAATTTTTATAACTTCCATTTTTATAATAAGTGGTTAAATATTCTTTATTGTTTAATAAAGTTTCTTTAAAAACAACAGTATCTACAGCAGATTTTCCACAATATATTTTAGATTTAAAATTAATTTTTGATTTTAATATTTCAATATCATTTAAATATAAATTACCATCTATAAATTGAAGTCTATCTCCAGGTAGGCCAATAACTCTTTTTATATAATCTGTTCTATTATCTGTTGGAGTTTTAAAAACTATTACATCTCCACGCTTAGGTTCTGAAAACAGAATTCTATTTTTAATAGGGCCCATACTAAACGGAAAGGAATGT
This sequence comes from uncultured Pelagibacteraceae bacterium, assembly GCA_902590295.1. The sequence goes on from CACIWH010000005.1 coordinate 15,154, forward strand.
TTGCTATATCCATAAGATAATTTTGTAACAAATAGTCTGTCACCCACTAACAAGGATGGTTCCATTGATGATGAGGGTATATAAAATGGTTGAATTAATAAAGATCTTATCAAGATAGCAATTACTAAAGCATAGAATATAGTTTTTAAATTTTCTAAAATTAATTTTTTCATTTTATTTTTTGTAAAACTACATATGAAACAGAATGTTTCTTTTCATCTGATAAGGACAAATGAGCTTTAAAACCATTTAAATTATATTTTTTTTTCAAAATTTTTTTTAATTTCTGATTAAATAAAAAATAAGGTTTACCTTTTTTATCATTTAAAATTGAAATATCTTTAAAACATAAATTATCTCTAAAACCACTTCCAAGCGATTTAACAAAAGCTTCTTTAGCAGAAAATCTTTTAGCTAAAAATAAAATCTTATTTTTCTTTTTTCTTAAAGCAACGATTTCTTTTTGACTACAAATTCGGTTGATAAAATGTTTATTTTTAAATAATTTTTTAAATCTATTATTTTCTACTATATCTACACCTATACCAAATATTTTCATTTTTACTTAATAATTTTTTTAAAATTTCTTATAACTTTAGATATTCCAACTTTTATACTTTCACCTATAATAAAATGACCAATATTGTATTCAGTAATGTGAGAAATTTTAGTTAACAATTTTGTTGTTTTATAGTCAAGTCCGTGACCAGCATGTACTTCGATATTATTATCTATTCCAAATTTGGAACATTTCTTTATTTTATTTAATTCATTTGAAAAATTTTTATTATCTTTCACTAGCCTAGAAATTTTTCCGGTATGAAGTTCAACACATCTTGCACCAATCTTTTTAGATAATCTAATATTTTTAATTGTAGGGTCTATAAATAAGCTTGTTCTTATTTTTTTTTTATTTAAATTTTTTACAATCTTTTTTAATAAATTAACATTCTTATTCAAGTTTAAGCCACCCTCTGTCGTAACTTCATTTCTCTTTTCGGGTACTATACAAACAAATTTAGGATTATTTTTAATAGCAATGTTCATCATCTTAATATTAGCTGCCATTTCCATATTGATTAGATATTTTTTTTTACATAATATTTTTAAATCTTGATCTTTTATGTGTCTTCTGTCCTCTCTTAAATGTACTGTAATCGAGTCTGCTCCAGAATTTTTAACAATCTTAGCAATTTCAAGAATATTTGGATGACCTTCTCCCCTAGCATTTCTTAATGTAGCCACATGATCAATGTTTATACCTAATTTGGTCATTTTAAAAACCTGCTACCTGGTTTTGTTACAGGTATTTCTTTAATGTAAGAAGGTAAGTTATTTTTGGTATAGGTTGGAATTTCTAATTTCACTTGGGAAATTATTCTACTTTTAATTTTCGTTTTTGATGTTCTATCAATTAAACAAGCAAAACCAACTAGTTTAGCATTAGATTTTTTAATTAATTTAACACACTCTAAACTAGATTTTCCTGTAGTAATTACATCTTCAACAATAAGAACTTTAGAATTTTTTTTAATGGAAAAACCTCTCCTTAAAGTAAATCTTTTATTTACTCTTTCACAAAATATAGTTTCTTTACCGAGTAATTTTCCTATTTCATATCCAATAATAATACCACCCATTGCTGGTGAAAGTATAATATCAATTTTTTTAATTTTTTTTCTAATCTTGGATGCAAGAGATCTAATAAACTTTTCAGACAGTTTTGGATAACTTAAAAGTTTAGCACATTGAATATATTGCGCTGAATGAAGACCAGAGGACAAAATGAAATGGCCTTCCAATAAGGCATTAGTTTTTTTTAAGACCTTTAAAGAGTTTTTTAAAGAAAGCATATTTATTATTAGTATGTCTAATTATTTTAAACCTATATTGCCTCTGTTTTAACTCACTTAAAAGTTTTGTAAAGTTTTTGAGATCAGAAATAATCAAATTAAATTTAAAATTTATTGATGTTTTAGTTTTTTCCGTCATTTCTACACTTGAAATATTTATTTCATTTTGCCCAACTAAAGATGTAACATCACCTAAAATACCTGGTTTATCAGGTAGTGATACCCATAATGATGTATTATATTTTTTGTCCATTTGCTTTGAATTTTCTCTGTATTGCCAATATTTTCTTATTGCTGAACGAGCTTTTCCAGTTTTAGTTGATGAAAGCCAATGAAGTGATGGTGAAACCTTTTTGGAGGTTAAAATTTTAATTACATCTCCATTCCTCAATTCGCTTTGTAAAGGACTTTCTTTACCATTAATTTCACACCCAATGGCGGTGTCTCCTACTTGTGTATGTACAGCATAGGCAAAATCAATTGGTGTAGCGTTTTTGGGTAATTTTATTACAGAACCTTTAGGCGTAAAACAAAAAACATTTTCTTGAAACATTTGTAGTTTTGTATACTCGAAATAGTGCTCAGGATTTTCATTTCTCTCAATAATATCCACTAAATCTTTTAACCAATCATATTCTTTCCATGTTAATGAGTTAAATTTTTCATTTGACTTATACTTCCAATGTGCAGCAATACCTCTCTGTGCAAATTCATGCATTTGCATTGTTCTTAATTGAATTTCAATTGGCCTTTTATTAGGTCCAATAATTGCAGTGTGTAATGATTGATATTTATTAATTTTTGGTGATGAAATATAATCTTTAAATCTCCCTGGTATACAATTCCATTTTGAATGGAATACACCTAATGCTTTGTAACAATCAGATACACTATTAACAATTACTCTAAAGCCTATTATATCAGTTATCTGTTCTAAAGATGTCCTTTTTTTTTGAATTTTCCTCCAGATAGAAAAAGGTGTTTTTTCTCTTCCAAAAATTTTAACCTCTATATTTGAACTATTAAGAATTTTAGCAAACTCCTCTGAGAGAGATTTAAAGTTTATTAAATTATTATATTTTATTTCATCCAATCTATTTTTGATTAATGTCCTTGCTTCATTGTTTAATACTTCAAAAGAAAGATCCTCTAATTCATCTCTTATTCTGTTCATGCCCATTCTATCAGCAAGAGGAGCATAAATTTCCATAGTTTCTTGTGCCTTTCTTATTTTCTTATCTTCGTCTTTAAGATATTTTATTGTTCTCATATTATGCAATCTGTCTGCAAGTTTAACTAACAAAACTCTAATATCTTTAGACGTAGCTATAATTAGCTTTCTAAAATTTTCTGCTTTGCTAAATTTTTTTTTATCTTGATCAGCTATTGCTTGATTTTCAAAAACTGATATTTTTGTGACACCTTCAACTAAATCTGCAACTTCTTGGCCGAATTCTTCTTTAATGGTTTGATATGTGGCGTGAGTGTCTTCAATAGTGTCATGTAGAAGGCCTGTTGTTATTGTAGCGCTATCAAGTTTCAAATCAGATAATATATTCGCCACAGCAACGGGATGATTAATATATGGTACACCCTCATCCCTTTTTTGTTTTTTATGGGCATCGAGAGCAAAATTGTATGCTTTTGCTAATGCCTCAGGATTTAAGAACTTATTGTATTCCTTTACTTTGTTAATTAATTCTTCAGATTTTAACATGTCTATTTATACCATTTCTTCAAAAAATTTTAATACTTCTAAGGGACTTTATGTCAAGATTTTTAATTAATTTGTCAATTGTTATGTTGGTTTTGGGATATATCCATCCCTTTTCAATTTCAAACAACGGTAATAGTACAAAATTACGTTTTAATAAACGAGGATGTGGTACTTGTAGATTTCTTTTTTGAAACTTAAGACCTTTAAAATCTATTATATCAATATCGCACGTTCTTGGAGAATTCCTTATGCTCTCTTTTCTGCCGAGTTTTTTTTCAATTTTTTTAAGTTTCTTTATTAATAAAAATGGATTTAAATTAGTTTTACATTTCAGAATTATATTTAGATATTTTGGATAATTTTCATTTGGCCAAGAATTAGTTTCATAATAATTGGAAACTTTATATATTGAACAAAAATTATTTAATAAATAGCAGGCATAATTGATATTGTTTATTCTATTACCAAGGTTTGAACCAATTCCTAAATATACTGCTTTATGAGGATTTTCTAAAATATCTTGCTTTATCTCTATTCCAGTCTTTTCTTTTAATTGCTTGTCTTTTATCATATTGTTTTTTACCTTTTGCAACTGCTATTTCAATTTTTGCTTTTCCTTTTTTAAAATACATTTTAGTAGGTATTAATGTAAATCCCTCTCTTTGCATTTTACCTATTAGTTTATTTATCTCTTTTTTATTTAGTAATAGTTTTCTTTCATCGATAGGATTATGATTTAGCAGACTTGCATGTTTATATGATGATATATGAGAATTAATCAAATATAATTCACCATCTCTCTCAATAGCATATGCCTCTGCAATATTTACTTTGCCATTTCTCACAGATTTAATTTCTGAACCTTTAAGAATTAATCCTGCTTCATATATATCTTCAAAAAAATAGTTGAAAGATGCTTTTCTATTTAAACAAATCATCTTTAAACCGGAATTGGTTTTATTTTTCATTAACTTAATAATTTTGCAATTGACAATGCTTTATCTACTTCTTTTTTAGTTTCCTCTTTGATATTTACTAATGGTAATCTAATTTCATCACTACACAATCCCAAAATTTTTGCGGCATATTTTACTGGAGCAGGATTGCTTTCAATAAACAATGCTTTATGCAATGGTTGTAAATTTTTATCAATGGTTTCAGCTTCTTTAATATCTTGATCTCGATTAGATTTTGATAATCTCTGCATTTCAGAACATTTTTTTGGAGCAATATTTGCTGTAACAGAAATTATACCTACCCCTCCTCTTTTGTTAAACTCAAATGCTAAGCCATCTTCACCGGTTAACTGAATAAATTCTGGTCCTAACTTTTTGATAGTTTGGTCTAACCTATTCAGATCTCCAGTAGCATCTTTAACTCCTGCTATATTTTTAAGTTCAAATAATTTGGCCATTGTGTCTACCGACATGTCAATTACACATCTGCTTGGTATGTTATAAATTATTATTGGTAAACTGGTGTTGTCATTAATGGCTTTATAGTGACGATACAAACCTTCTTGTGTGGGTTTGTTATAATAGGGTGTAACGACCAATACTCCATCCGCTCCAGCCTTTTCTGCATGCTTCGTTAATGCAACAGCCTCTTCAGTTGAATTTGATCCTGTTCCGGCTATTACTGGAACTCTACCTCCAGACTCTTTTATGCAAATTTCAATTACTTTTTCATGTTCATTATGACTTAATGTAGGAGACTCGCCTGTGGTTCCTGCGGGAACTAACCCATTGGTACCATTTTCGATATGAAAATTAATTAGTTTTATATAGTTTTCTTCGTCTAATATATTATCCTTAAAAGGAGTTATTAAAGCAACATTTGATCCTTTAAACATATGAACTTATAACATAAATTATCGATTCATTTACTAAAATTATGAACAAATACAAAAAAATACCTATTATAATTACAATATTTTATTTCATAATTTTATCATCTAATGTGTTTGGTGAAAGTTTAATTATACCAAAGAAAAAACCAGAAATTAGCACTAAAAAAAAAGTTATTAGTGAGCTTAAAAGTGAAATTTTACCATTAAAAAAACCTGCTTTAAATAAAAAAGATGAGATCAATGCTAAAAAGGAAGAAGACAAGAAAAATATTTTAGGAATTATTTTACCTGAAAGTAAACCTTTGGTGATTGCCAAAAAAAAAATTGAAAAGAAAACTAAAATTCTAAAATCAAAATATTATAGCAAAAAAGACTTTGAAATAGCAAAAAAATCTATTTCTTTAATGGAAAAAAGAAAATGGGAAACAGCAATTAAATTATCAAAAAAAGCAAAGGATAAATCAATATATAATTTTATAGTTTGGAGATATTTATTAGAAAGAAGCAATAGTGCTGATTATAGCCTTTATCGTGAATTCCTTGAAAAAAATAAGACATATCCAAGAATTGGAAGAGTTGAATATTTATCTGAAAAAAAATTATCTACAAAAAACATAAGTCCAAAAAAAATTCTCAAAATATTCGAGGAAAAAGAGCCGCTGAGTGGATTCGGTGAGATGATACTAGGAGAGAGTTTAATAAAAGAGGGAAATATAGCAGGTGGTATAAATCTAATTAAAAAAGGATGGATCAGAGCAGAACTTAACAAAAATGAGTTAAGAACATACAAGAAAAAATTTAATAAATATCTAAAATCTGAGGATCATATTAAAAGAGCTGATTATTTAGCATGGGAAAATAAATATTGGGATCTTAAAAGAATGTTAAGATATTTACCTAAAGACCATCAAGCACTTTATAACGCAAGGCACCTTTTGATGAGTAAATCTTATGGAGTAGACGCTGCAATATCAAAAGTTCCAGAAAAGTTTAAAAATGATCCAGGTTTAAATTATGATAGATTAAAATGGAGAAGAAAAAGAGGTAGAGTCGATAGTTCATTAGAAATATTGTTAAAAATAAAAAATAACAAAAATTATTTAGTAAGACCTGATAAATGGTGGAAAGAGAGATCAATTATCGCCAGATCTCTTATATACAAAAAAAAATATCAAACTTCTTATGAAATTGTCAATGATCATGCCTTAGACAAAGGTACACCTGAGTTTGCTGAAGCTGAATGGTTAAGTGGTTGGATTTCTCTAAGTTTTTTAAACGACCCATTAAGAGCCCGTGAACATTTTAAATCTTTTTACGAAAATGTGGGATATCCTATAAGTTTATCTAGAGGCGCTTATTGGCTTGCTAGAAGTTATGAAGTTTTAAATGATACAGTTACTGCAAATAAATATTATAAAATTGCATCTACATATCCTACTACATATTATGGTCAATTATCTCATCTAAAAATTTTCAAAAATGAAAAATATAACTTATCTAAATCTTTAAATGTAGATGAAAATTACAGAAAGACTTTTTTAAAAAAGGATTTATATAAACTTGTATATTTACTCTATGAACTAGATAAAGATAAATATACAAAGCATATTTTGAGACATTTAGCTCTAGACAACATTGAATTAGGAAGTGAAATATTATCTGCACAACTTGCAACAGATATAGGAAGGTATGATTTTGCAATACAAATTTCTAAAATAGCATCATATGAAAAAAGATTTCATAACAAGTATAATTATCCTATAATTAACACACCCAAATATGTTGCGGGAAGAAAAATACCTGATCAAGCTTTAATTTTAGCAGTTATAAGACAAGAAAGTGAATTTGATTCTAAAGCAAATAGTCATGCTGGAGCAAAAGGTATGATGCAACTTATGACGTATACGGCTAAAGTCGTAGCAAAACAGGCAAAATTACCTTACTCAAAATCTAGATTAACTCAAGATCCAAATTACAACATTAAATTAGGCTCTCATTATTTGGCAGGTTTAATATTAGAATATGACGGATCATATCCATTCGCAATCGCAGCATATAATGCAGGTCCTAAAAGAGTTAGATATTGGAAAAAATTAAATAAAAATCCTCAAAAAAATCAAATTGATTATGTAGATTGGATTGAACTTATAAAATTTAAAGAAACTAGAAATTATGTTCAAAGAGTATTAGAGAATTATAATGTGTATAGATACATTCTCAAACAAGAACCGATAAACATAAAAGATTTTTTTCTAAACGATCCATTATATTAAAACTTAAAAAACAAACTGGATTCAAGATTTATAGTTTATCAATATTTAATAATTTTAGATAAAACATTATTATTTTTATTTACAGATAAAAATGTTCGATTATTTTTAAATTTTGAAAAACAAGTATTGTATGTTTTATCTATTTTATCTTTATAAATAGCTCTATTGATAAGTATTGCATAATCGAATTGTGAATCTAAATCAACCAAAACAAAATTTTTGATATCATTTTTCCTCAAATAATATTTGATATTAATTGGGTTCACGCCACAATATGCTATCTTAATAGAATTATTATTCTCAATATTATCTGAGAATTTTTTAATTAATTCCTTTATTGAGACACCCCAATAATCGTTTTCAAAGTAATTTTTTTTTAAAAATAAATCATTAAAAATATTAAGATAAGTATAGTGATAAGGTGTAATTGAAATAAATTTTATTAAAAAAGTTAATAATGTAGGTATTAAAAAAATAATAATTATTTTGTTATAATATTTATTTAAATTATTCATGAGGTAACAAATATAGATAGCAGGTAAAATATTGAAAAGCGGTACCAAATAAAGAAAATATCTAATACCATCATGTATTTTAAGTCCTAAAAAAATACTGATAATCATAGGAAGAAAAAAAAAAATTAATGAGTAATAAATATTATAATTAAAATTAGTTATGTTATTAAAATATAATTTAACTTTATTAAAAAAAACAAAAAATAAAATAAAGGTAATTAACAAAAAAACTGGAGTTTTGAAAATAAAATTGATAATTAAATAGTACCAAGGAGTATTTTCAGTTAAATAAAATTTACCAAAGAAATAGCTAAGTTGAACACCTTGAGAACTATCAGTCAGAGATTCAGAAAATAATTTAAATGGTTCTGTTATAATGTTATTGTGCACATTGGGCCAACATAATATTAAAAGAGTATAAGAAATTATAAAGACAACAAAAATATGCTTTATAAGATTTTTAACATTTATTTCTTTGATTATTTTCTTAAATATAAAAATTTCTGCAAATAAAAATAATAAAATAGGTATAAGCGTACCTAGAAAAATAATTCTAACACCTATACCCAAACCTAGAAATAAGCCTAATTTGACAGCTATATTTGTTCTAATAAGATTATTATTACATTTTAAATATTTAATAACATAATACATAATCCAAAAATTTGATGTAGCGATAATTGTATCCTTAGGATTTATAGATAAGTGTCCAAAAAAAATTGGTGAAAAAATTGAAATAATGAAAAAAATTTTTGAAATATTTTTATTAAAAAAAATTTTTATAATTTTTTTTAAACCAATTATACCAATTAAACCAATTAAAAAGTTTATTAGATGGAAACTTTCATAATAAAATTTTCGTGGAAAAAAAGTAGCAAAAAAAGCAGAAATTGTATCAAATAAGCCTGGATAATATCTTAAATGAAGTATGTCATAATAATCATATCTCCCAAAACTTAATAAATATTTTAATCTTCTTTCACCATTTTCAATATGAAAAATTTGGTCATATGAAATACCAATTGAAATTATACAAAAAATTGAAAATGTTAAAAATAATATAAATGAAATGAAATAAAATAATTTAGATCTATTTATTTTCAATATCTGCAAACTCTTTCTGTATTTTTTTATATAATTTATAAATGAGAATTTTATCCTCTTCATTAATCATATTATCCTTATCAAGGCCATTTCGAATTTCATTTCTAATCTTATTTCTTAACTCGCTTCTGAACTTGCTTTTATCAAGTGAAAGGATGTTATCTATTTTTTCAATTCTTTCTGCTAGAAATAAATTATATATGACATTTATTATAATAATTATAGCAAATGTAATAGATGCGAGTTTGATAAAGAATATTTTAAGATTATTTTTTCCCATAATATTTTTTATACCATTTTGCGGTTAGTAATAAAGCATCATAATTTATAAATTTCTTTGTTGTTTTGTTTTTTTTTATTTTAAAATGAGAATAAATATCCTTAATATTTAATTGATCAGATTTTACATCTTTATAAATAAATTTTTTTTTGTTAAAAGTTAGTTTGAAAATCATTTTATTTAAATCTTTAACGTAAGAAAATTGTTTAATCTGTTTTAATTTAACTTTAACTTTTTTTTTATTGTAAAGATTGTTAAATAACGAAGGAAATATTCTTTTATAATTTGTATCATGAGGTCCAAAAATACTATCAATATTTAAAACCCTTAATTTAAAATCATATTTTTTGTTTTTAATCAATACGTGCAACATTTCCTTACTAATTGAATAGAAATTTTTAATTTTATTATTATTTTCCATATCTTTTGATAAAAATAGAAATAATGTAACTCCATTTCTTTCAGATAATTCTAACAAAGAGACTGGGAGGTAAAAATTGGATTCTAATATATCTTTATAATTACTGCTATAAGAATTATCATTATTAGCAGCAAAATTTAATACAATTTTTATTTTTTTTTTCTTAATAAACTTGTCAAGAATGTTGATGAATTTTTTTTTATTTCTATTTTTAAATCTTTTTTTAAAATAAAATAAGTTAAATTTTTGTGAATAGTCTTCTATAAAATTTTTCGCAATAAAAGATTTTTGACCTATTATAAGAATATTTTTCACTAGAAATCGTAAGAAAGACTTTCAAAATTGTTATTTAAAAAAAATTTATAATTGTATTTATCAATTATATGAAACATAGGTAAATGAAATATTAATTTACCACCATTCAAAATAAATTTTTTCTCTTGAATTATTACTTCTTTACGAAAAGACCAAATTAAAACTAAAAGGTATTTTGGTTTTAATTTTCTCATTTTTTCTTTAGAGATAATTTTAATGTTCGTTCCCGGAGTATAACGATTAAACTTAAAAGGGTTAGCATCACAAATGTAATTCAAGTTTTTATTATCAATTTTACAATGATTTAATACTATATTTCCTTTAGTAGAAGCCCCATAACCTATTATGTTAAATTTATTATTTTTTAAAAATAAATTTAGTATTTTTTTAACATTGTCTATTCTTCTGTTAAAATTATTATAACTTTCTGAATTAATTTTTTTTTCAAAATTCTTTTGTATATCTATTTTTAATTTATTTGTTTTATGCTTTGAATTTTTTTTACAACAAGTTATTTCTATACTGCCGCCATTAATATCATTTAAATTAAAATCTAAAATTTTTAAGCCATTTTTTTTAATAACTTTTTCAAAAGTGGTTAAGGTATAATAAGTAACATGTTCGTGACAAATCTGATCATAAGTTAATTTTTTGAGAAGTGATGGAAAATAGGATAATTCAAGAATCCATTTACCATCATCGTTTAATAAATCTTTGATATCTCTACAAAATGAATTTGGATCTTCTATGTCATAAAACATTGCAAAAGAAGTAATAAAATCAAATTTAATTTTTTTATATTTATTAATAATTTTTTTTTTACTAAAGTAATCAATTATTAAGTTAATTTTATTTGAATGGAATTTTTTAAATTTTTCAGATGATGGATCAATTCCATACAATGAAATTTTTTTTTTTTTGCTAAAAAAATTTAAAAAAGTACCGTCATTACATCCTATATCTAATATTTTAATTTTTTTATTTTTAATTTCTTTAGTAATTTTTAAATATTTTTGTTTTATGTGATTAATCATTAATGGACTTAATGATGTTCTATAACCATAGTTCAATCCGTACATGTGATCTAGTTTTGGTAAGGTCTTAAACTGAACAAGTCCACATTTATTACAAATATATAAATCTAAAGAATAATTTTTTAAATTATACATTTTTTTTTTGTAAAAATGACTACTTATAGGCTGTTTTCCAATAGGTATTATTTTTTTTAGAGTTCGTGATTTACAATTTTTACAAGACATTTATAATCATTTGTAATTATTAATTTTATGATATCAATAGTTATTCCATGTTTTAATGAAGAGATAATTATAGATGATTTTATTGATGAGCTTAATAAAAATATTTCAGAAATAGATGAGAATTTTGAGGTAATTTTTATAGATAACAAAAGCAATGATAAAACTGTTTATAAAATAAAAGATAAATTTAAGATATTTAAAAATTCGAAAATTATTTGTTTAACTAATTATTTTGGGAAAGAAGCAGCAATATTATCTGGTATAGATAATTGTAAAGGAGAATCTTGTATAATTATTGATCCAGATTTAGAAGACCCGCCTGGGTTAATAAAGGAAATGATAAATGAATGGAAAAAAGGATTTAATGTAGTCTATGCTGTTAGAAAGACTATCAAGACAACATTTTTGAAAAAAATAATGAGGTCGATATTTTATTTTTTATATAAAACTCTAGTTGATAAAAATTTTTTAATACCTCAAAATACGGGTGATTTTAGATTAATAGACAAAAAAGTTATTGAACAATTAAAAAATATGCGAGAAAGAACTAGATTTTTAAGAGGTTTGGTGTCATTTATTGGTGCTAAGCAAAAATCAATTGAATTCGATAGACCATTTAGAAAAAAAGGCAAATCAAAATCAAACTTATTTTTTTTAATTAAATACGGTTTTGACGCTTTGTTATCCTCTACCGCAGGACCAGCAAATTTAATAACAAAATTTGGTGTCTTTTCACTAAGTATGGTATTTGTTTTTTTAACTTTTATTCTTATAAATAAATTCTTTTTTAATCCTTATGAGGGATTCTCGTTTACAATTGTCTTAATATTACTTCTTTTTTCTCTAAATACTATGATGATTGGAATTGTAGGAGAATATGTTACAAGAATTTATAATGAAGTTAAACAGCGACCAAATTATATCGTCGAAGAAATTATCGATAGCTAAAATATTCTTTAATTTGCGAAATAGTGATGTTCTTAATATTATTTTTTAACAAATAGTTTTTATACCAAAAACTAGTAATACTTAGACTTTTTTTAAAGTTATATAAGGGAAACCAATTTAATGATTTTTTTATCTTTTTTGAATTTAACAATAATAGTCTCGACTCAATAAATTTTTTTTTAATAATTGAGATTTTATAGTTTATTCCAATAGATTTGCAAAAAAGTTTAGATAAATTTAATACATTAATAAATTTGCTCTCTTGAGGGCCTATATTGTAAGGTCCGCTATATTTCTTTGAATTTTTATAATGAAAAATGGGTATTAATAAATAGCCATAACATACATCAAGAACATGTTGCCATGGTCTTACATGTTTAGGATTTCGCAAAATAATTTTTTTAGATTTAAAATTTCTAATTATATCAGGTATAATTCTATATTTACTAAAGTCGCCCCCACCTATTACATTACCAGCTCTAACGCTACTTAAACCAAAATCTATTTCTTTTTTAAGTTTAAAGAGATACATATTGATCATTTGTTCACATATAGATTTTGAAGATGAATAAACTTCAACGCCGCCAAGTGGTGAGTTTTCTGTAAAAGGTTTTGATGTTTTTTTATTAAGATAACACTTGTCACTGGTAGCTATAATTAATGATTTAACTGATTTTAAATTAAGACATGCATCAATAATATTATTTGTTCCAATTACATTCGTTTCTAATGTCTCATAAGGTTTTTTTTGACTTTCGATTACTAAACTTTGTGCAGCTAAATGAAATATAATTTGAGGTTTGAAAGAGTTTAATTTTTTTTTTAAAAACCTGTAGTTATTAATATCATTGAAATAAGTTTTTTTTTTAAATTCACTTTTAAATATTTTAAAAAAAAGGAAGTTGTCATCTTTTTTCAATGTTGATGAATAACCTCTTACATTAGCACCTAAAAATTTAAGGATTAAAAATAACCACATACCTTTAAAACCTGTGTTGCCAGTTATGAGAACCTTTTTATTTTTATAAAATTTTTTTAGTTTTTTTAAACCCATGGTAATTTTTTGTTTTTAAAATTTTGTAAAAATTTTCTATCTCTTATCGTATCCATGCATTTCCAAAAACCAGTATGTTTATAGGCTGCTAAATGTTTTTTTTTTGCAATTTTTTCCATTGGAGAAGCTTCCCATCTAGTATTATCATTTTTTATATATTTAAAAATTTTATTACTTAAAACAAAAAAACCACCATTGATAAAAATTTCTTTTATATCTGGTTTTTCTACAAATTGTTTAACAACATTTTTATTCTTGAAATAAACAACTCCAAATCTTTCTTGTGGAATTTGAATTTTAACAGCTGTAACAGTAGCAATCTTTTTATTTTTCAAATGAAATTTAGATAATTGATTTATATTTACATTGGATAGCCCGTCACCATATGTCATATGAAAAAATTTATCATTTTTAACATATTTTTTTATTCTTTTAACCCTCCCTCCAGTTAAAGTCTTTTTACCTGTATCTACAATTCTTATTGATATGTTTTTGTTTTTTATAAGGGTTAATCTTTTCTTATTTATTAAAATATTTTTTTTATATTTTTTCTTAAAATATGTTTTTATTACATTACCCTTATATCCAGAACATATAATAAAATTAGAAAAACCATGTTTTAAATATATTTGCATGATGTGTTCAATTATAGGTTTTCCACAAACATCAACCATCGGTTTTGGTTTAAGTTTAGTAAGTGTTCCGAGTCTAGTGCCGTAACCACCAGCTAATATTACTACTTTATTATTTAACATTCTCTCTATTAAAATACCTAAAAAAACATAATTTTTTAAAATATATTTATAATTTTATTCTCATCGAAAATGGCGGAAGGAGAGGGATTCGAACCCTCGGTACACCTTTTCAAGCGTACGGCGGTTTAGCAAACCGCTGGTTTAAACCAGCTCACCCATCCTTCCGTATTTAACTGTGTAACTTGAAATCATTGAATATTCAATATTTATGAAGTAATTTTGATCAAAATGAAAAATAAATATTCAATATTTTCACTAATTAAAAATGCTTTTAGTGGACATGAAAATTGGCAAAGAGCCTGGAGAGATCCTGCTCCAAAAAAAGAGTACGATGCAATAATAATTGGTGGTGGAGGTCATGGACTTGCAACTGCTTACTATTTAGCTAAGAAACACAAAATGACTAATATTGCAGTTGTCGAAAAAGGTTGGATTGGTGGCGGTAATACCGGAAGAAATACAACTATAATAAGATCTAATTATTTATGGGATGCTAGTGCTGGACTTTATGATCATGCGCTTAAAATTTGGGAGGGATTATCTCAAGAATTGAATTACAATGTTATGTTTAGTCAAAGAGGTGTTATGAATCTTGCACATAATCTTCAAGATGTCAGAGACTTAAAAAGAAGAACTCATGCAAATAGATTAAATGGTATCGATGCTGTTTGGTTAAATACTGAACAAGTTAAAAAATTTTGTCCAATTATTAATACATCTCCGAACATTAGATATCCTGTGCTAGGAGGAACTTTACAAAAAAGAGCTGGCACAGCAAGACATGATGCTGTTGCATGGGGTTATGCTCGTGGAGCAGATGAAATGGGAGTTGATATTATACAAAATTGTGAAGTTAAAGGCATAAAAAGAAATGGTGATACAGTTGAGGGCGTAGAGACAACAAAAGGTTTTATAAAAACAAATAAAATTGGTGTTGTTGCTGCAGGACATTCTAGTGTTATAGCAAATATGGCGGGTATAAGACTGCCGTTAGAAAGCAAACCTCTTCAAGCATTAGTTTCTGAACCAGTTAAACCAATAATTGATACAGTTGTAATGTCAAATGCTGTACATGCTTATGTAAGTCAATCAGACAAAGGTGAACTTGTAATTGGAGCGGGTACGGACTCTTATGTTTCATATACTCAAAAAGGTAGCCATAATATTGTTGAAGAAACTTTAAGAGCAATATTAGAATTATACCCGATATTTAGTAGAATGAAAATGTTAAGACAATGGGGAGGTATTGTAGACATTTGCCCAGATGCAAGTCCAATAATTAGCAAAACTCAAGTTAAGGGTTTATATTTTAATTGTGGTTGGGGTACTGGTGGTTTTAAAGCAACACCAGGTTCTGGAGATTTATTCGCACACACTATAGCTAATGATGAACCGCATAAATTAAATGCTGCATTTAACTTAAATAGATTTGTTAGCGGTGATCTAGTAGATGAACATGGTGCAGCAGCAGTAGCACACTAATGTTTATAATTAATTGTCCATATTGTGGTGAAAGAGATCAAACAGAATTTTCATGTGGTGGTGAAGCTCACATTGAAAGACCAAAACAACCTACAGAATTAAGCGACGATCAATGGGCTGAATATCTTTTTATGAGAAAAAACATAAAAGGTATTCAATTTGAAAGATGGAACCATGTTCATGGATGCAGAAAATGGTTCAATGTGGTTAGAGATACTTCAAATGATAAGATACATGCAGTTTATAAAATGGGAGAAAGACCACCCGTAAAATAATTATGAGTAACAACTTAAGAATTAATAAAAAAAATTTTATAGATCAAACTGTTAGAATTTCCTTCAAGTTTAATGGTAAAAAGCTTTTTGGTTACAAAGGTGATACATTGGCCTCTGCTTTATTGGCAAATAATATTCATTTAGTGGGAAGAAGTTTTAAATATCATAGACCCAGAGGAATAATGACCTGTGGTTCAGAAGAGCCTAATGCAATCGTTCAGGTTGGGAAAGATCCTGCATTAACTGATCCAAACGTAAGAGCTACTGAAATTGAATTATATGAGGGTTTAGAAGCTTTTAGCCAAAACTGTTGGCCAAGTGTAAATTTCGATATTGGAGGTATAAATAATTTTCTATCCCCTCTTCTACCTGCAGGATTTTATTATAAAACTTTTATGTGGCCCGCAAGTTTTTGGGAAAAATATGAATTTTTTATTAGACATTCTGCTGGATTAGGCAAATCTCCAACTAAACCAGATCAAGATTTGTATGATCATCAATATATACATTGTGATGTTTTAGTAATTGGCGGTGGTATCTCTGGCATATTATCAGCTAAATTATCAGCAGAAAAAGGTCTTAATACAATACTGATAGATGACAAAAGTTATCTTGGAGGATCAACAATATATCAAGATGATGATATTTTTAAAATAAATAATGAAACCTCAAATGTATGGTTAAAAAATCAAATAGAGAAACTAAAAAAAATACCAAACTTGACAATTAAAAACAGAACTAGTGTTGCTGCTTTTCATGGTTATAATTATCTTTTAGCAAGAGAAAATTTAACTGATCATTTAGGTGCTCAAGAAAGAAAAGGAAAAATTAGACAAAGATTGTTAAAAATAAGAGCTAGAAAAGTTGTGATAGCAACTGGAGCTATTGAACGACCTTTAATTTTTAGTAACAATGATAGACCAGGGATAATTTTATCATCATCTATAAAAAAATATATTGATTACTATGGCGTAAAAACTGGAGAAAATATTTCATTGTTCACTAACAATGATAGTGCTTATGAAACAGCAATTTCATTAAATAAAAGTGGAGTTAAAGTAAAAGTAATTATAGATATTAGAGAAAATCCTAGCTCAATACTTTCAGAAAAAATAGAAAAAACAGGAATAAAAATATTAAGAGGACATACAATAACTAATACTGATGGGTACAAAAGAATTAAATCTATCGATGTTATGAAGTTATCAAAAGATGGCGAAAACGTTGTTGGTAACAAAACTACTTATAAATGTGATTGTTTAGGAATTTCTGGTGGATGGACGCCAATGGTACATTTGTTTACTCAATCAGGTGGTAAATTAAAGTTTAGGAATAATGACAATGTTTTTATTCCAGATGAAAATAAAACCCCATCAGAACAAATCAGTGTTGGATCATCAAATGGAGAATTTGAATTAGATGATGTTATAAATAATACTGTCAAAAATATTAAAATTTTTCTTGGCTTAGATAAAAATGATTATGAAAATTTAGATATTAAATGTTCAAAAGAAAAACAAAAAAGAAATATATGGTTGTTGCCTTCGAATAAGCCTATATCCAAATCAAAGCCATTCTTAGATTTTCAAAATGACTCGACTGCTAAAGATATAAAACTAGCTCTGAGAGAAGGCTTTAAATCAATAGAACATGTAAAAAGATATACTACAACAGGAATGGGAACTGATCAGGGTAAACTATCAAATATGCATGCACTGGGTATAATCGCTGATACGACTGGTACAAATATGGGAGAACTAGGCACAACTACCTTTAGGCCTCCTTATACACCTTTAACATTTGGAGCAATAGTAGGAAGAAACGTTGGCGAGTTTTTTGATCATAAAAGAAGAACAGCTATTCATGATTGGCATGTGGAAAATAAAGCAGAATTTGAAAATGTTGGACAGTGGAAAAGACCTTGGTATTTTCCTAAGAATGGAGAAACTATGTACAAGGCTGTTCAAAGAGAGAGTAAGGCTGCAAGAGAAAGTGCAGGAATACTTGATGCCTCTACTTTAGGAAAAATTGATATACAAGGTGAGGATGCATCTGAATTTTTAAATAGAGTTTATACCAATACATGGTCAAAACTTGGTATTGGTAAATGTAGATATGGTTTAATGCTAAATGAAGATGGTATGGTTTATGATGATGGTGTTACTACAAGACTTGGCGAAAATCATTATATAATGACGACCACAACTGGTGGTGCGGCCAATGTTTTATCAAAACTTGAAGATTATTTACAAACAGAATGGCCAGAATTAAATGTATATTTAACTACTGTTACAGATCAATATTCAACAATGAGCATTTGTGGACCAAATTCTAAAAAGATTATTAAAAAAATAATACCAAGTTTAGATCTATCAGATGAAAGTTTTCCGCACATGTCTTTTAAAAATTCAAAAATAGATAATGTTAATTGTCGTATTATGAGAATAAGTTTTACTGGGGAGCAAAGTTACGAAATTAATGTTCAATCTAATTACGCTAAAGATGTTTGGGAAAGATGTATAGAGGCAGGTAAAGAATTTAATATTACACCATATGGAACTGAAACTATGCATTTACTGAGAGCTGAAAAAGGTTTCATAATTACTGGTCAAGATACTGATGGAACATTAACTCCTTCAGATCTTCAAATGGACTGGATTATCGGGAAAAAGAAATATGATTTTATAGGTAAAAGATCATTATACAGAAGTGATACGATAAGAGAAGATAGAAAACAATTGGTTGGTTTATTAACAGATGATCCAAAGGAAGTTTTAGAAGAAGGAGCACAACTAATTGACAGCTTAGAAAAACCAATTGATATGTTAGGTCATGTTACCTCTAGTTATTATAGTCCAAATCTTAATAAATCTATTGCTTTAGCTGTAGTAAGGAGTGGAAAAAAACTAAAAGGTAAAAAATTAATAGTTCCTATGGAAAATAAAAATATCAATGTAACTATTACAGACACTGTTTTTTATGATAAGGAAAATAAAAGATTAAATGCTTAATTTCAATTCACCAATTAAAGAAGAAAAAAAATTCAATGATCTAAATATTATTGAAGTCGAACCTACAATTAAAATTAACCTTAGAGGTAACAAAAGAGAATTCTCTACAAAAATTGGAAAAATATTATCAATTTTACCACCAAATGAAGCGAATACTTCGTCTGGTAACGAAAAATTTAATTTATTATGGTTGAGTCCAGATGAATGGTTAATTTACTCTAATGATAAAAAAATGACTTTAGATGATCAAATAAATTTAGAAGATAAATTATTTAATGAAATTTCAAAATTAAATCAAGGAGCTGTAACAAATGTATCTGATCATTGGATAATGATTAACCTAAAAGGGAATAAAGTGTACGATTTGCTGTCTAAAAGTTGCCCATATAATTTTAATGAATATAAAAAGAAAAAAGGATCTGTTGCTCAAACAATTGTTAATCACATAGATGTAATCCTTCACAATAAAGAGGATAACAACCTTAATCTATTTGTAAGAAGGTCGTTTTCAGAAGATTTATGGCTATGGTTGAATGATAGCGCTAGATTCATCTGATTATTTAGTGCGTCAAGGTTAACCTGGAAATCTTCGCCTATATTAAGTACTAAATACAATATGAAAAAAATTATAGTATTTTTATTTAGTTTATTCTTTGCATTACCCTCTTATTCATCAAGTCTAGATAAAATTTTGTCCTCTGGTGAGCTAAGAGTTGGAACAACTGGCGATTGGGATCCTATGACTATTAAAGATCCTGCTACTAATAAATATAGAGGTTTTGATATAGATGTCATGAATGAATTAGCAAAAGATATGGGTGTAACAATTAAATTTGTGCCTGCAGAGTGGAAAACTATAGTATCTGGAATTACTTCAGGAAGATATGATATCTCAACAAGTGTTACTAAAACACCTAAAAGAGCAGAAGTTGCAGGCTTTACTGACACTTACTATAAATATGGAACAGTGCCCCTTGTTCTTAAGAAAAATTTAAAAAAATTCCCAACTTGGGACTCTTTAAATGATAGTAAAGTAACGATTGCAACTACACTTGGAACTTCACAAGAAGAAAAAGCAAAAGAATTTTTTCCAAAATCAAAACTAAATTCCGTTGAAGCACCTGCAAGAGATTTTCAAGAAGTTTTAGCTGGTAGAGCAGATGGAAATATAACCAGCTCAACAGAGGCTAATAAATTAGTCATCAAATATCCTCAATTGGCAATTGTTCCTGATGGAGAAAAAAATCCTGCATTTTTAGCAATGATGGTTGGTAAAGGAGATGATAAATGGAAAAATTACGTTAATGAATGGATAAGTAATAAAAAATCATCTGGTTTTTTTACAGAACTTTTAGCGAAATATAATCTAAAGAGCTTATAATAAATTAGATATTAATATTTAATACTTTATAAATATATGTGTGAAAAATATTATATTTCTAATATTTATATTATTATTTCTTAATTCTTGTTCAAAACAAGAGTTAGACTGGTTAATTTTATCTCCAAA
>CACIWH010000006.1 GCA_902590295.1 uncultured Pelagibacteraceae bacterium
TAAATTACCTCTGGAGCAAGTGATATTATTTTCATTTGACCCCTACCACGTAGTTCTCTTGTAACTGGGCCGAATATTCTTGTTCCTATTGGTTCTCCTTTATCATCTGTTAAGACAGCTGCATTATTGTCAAACTTAACTTTTGATCCATCATCACGATGTATGCCTTTTTTTACTCTTACTACTACAGCTTTATGAACAGATCCTTTTTTTACTTTTCCTTTTGGAATTGCTTCCTTAACGGCAACTACAATAGTATCACCAATACTAGCGTATCTTCTTTTAGATCCACCAAGCACCTTTATGCATTCAATTCTTTTTGCGCCTGTATTATCAGCTACATTTAGCTCTGTTTGTACTTGAATCACTTAATATCCTCCATAACTTGAAATTTTTTTGTTTTTGAATATGGCCTGCATTCTATTATTTTTACTTTATCTCCGTTTTTAAACTTGTTATTTTCATCATGTGCACTAAATTTTTTTTTAACTTTTATTACTTTTTTAAATAATGGGTGTTGATATTTTCTTTCTACAAGAACAGTGATTGTTTTATTTGGTTTATCACTCACTACAATACCACTTAAAATTTTTTTAGGCATTTTTTTTCTTTCCAATAAATGTTAGTAATTTAGCAATAGTTTTTTTTATTTGATTAAATTTAGATGTATTTGTTAGTTGTCCGTTTACTTGCTGAAATCTCAAATTAAATAAATCTTTCTTATTTTTTTCTAAATCTTTTTTAGCTTTATCTAAAGTCAGGTTTTTAAAATCTTTCTTTTTCATTAAGCAAATCTCCTAATAAATTTTGTCTTAATTGGTAATTTAGCAGAAGCTTTATAAAGAGCTTCTTTTGCAATCTGTTCAGAGACGCCATCAACTTCAAAGAGTATTCTTCCGGGTTTCACTCTACAAGCCCAAAATTCTGGTGATCCTTTTCCCTTACCCATTCTAACTTCAGTAGGTTTCTTTGATACAGGAATGTTTGGAAAAACTCTAGTCCATACTCTCCCTTGACGTTTCATATGTCTTGTTAATGCAACCCTTGCAGCCTCGATCTGTTTTGATATTACTCTTTCAGGCTGTAATGCCTTTAAACCGAATGAGCCATAGTTCATAGTATTACACCTTGAAGCATTTCCATGAATTCTGCCTTTATGAGCTTTTCTAAATTTTGTTCTTGTTGGTTGTAACATAATTATTTTTTATTTGTCTCCTGACTAAATTCTTTTGAAAAAATTTCTCCTTTATAAATCCAAACTTTTATACCTATAATTCCATAAGTTGTTAAAGCTTCAGACTCTGCATAATCAATGTCTGCTCTTAATGTGTGTGAAGGAATGCTGCCTTCTCTTAACCACTCTGTTCTTGCAATTTCATTTCCACCTAATCTGCCACTTACAGAAACTTTTATTCCTTTAGCTCCTAATCTTAAAGCTGATTGCATGGCTCTTTTCATTGCACGTCTATATGAAACTCTTTTTACTAACTGTTGAGAAATATTTTCTGCAACTAAAAAACTATTAGTTTCTGGTTTTTTGACTTCTTTAATATTTAAATTAACCTCATTTGTAGTTAAAGCTGATAACTTATTTTTAATTTTTTCTATATCGCTCCCTTTTTTTCCAATTACAAAACCAGGTCTAGACGTATATATAGTTACAAAACATTTTTTTGATGTTCTTTCTATCATTACCTTAGATACACCAGAATTGATTACATTTTTTTTTATGTAATCCCTTATTTTAAAATCTTCAATTAAGAATCTTCCAAAATCTTTTTTCTTAGCATACCAAACAGAATCCCAACCTCTATTAACGCCAAGTCTATAACCTACTGGATTAACTTTTTGTCCCATGTTTTTCCTTTTGATTTTGTTTTTGTTCAGACAATATTATTGTTAAATTCGAATAAGGTTTAATTATCGGAGCTGCTCTACCTTTAGCTCTTGGTCTAAATCTCTTCATAATCACTTGTTTTCCGCAGTAAGCCTCTTTTATTACAAGCTTATCTATATCGTACTGATAGTTATTTTCCGCATTGGCAATTGCTGACGCAAGAGTTTTTTTAACATCGCCACAAATTCTTTTATTTGAAAATTCCAAGTCTCTTAAAGCAAAATCAACTTTTTTACCAACTAGTGCTTTTAAAATAGGTTTTAGCTTTTTAGTACTAGATCTAACATTTTTATTTACGGACCTAACTAAATTAAGTTCACTGTTTTTCTTTGTTTTATTCATATCCTATTTCTTATCCTTTGTGTCTTCCTCTTTAGCTTTTTTATCAGCTGGTGTATGCCCAAAAAATTGTCTTGTAGGTGCAAATTCTCCAAATTTATGTCCAACCATATCTTCTGATATAGTCAGTGGTATAAATTTTTTACCATTATATATTAAAAAGCTTAGTCCTATAAAATCTGGAATAATAGTTGATTTTCTTGACCATGTTTTAATAGGTTTTCTGTTAGTTTCATTTTTTTGTTTTTCTGCTTTTTTTATCAAACTTTCTTCAACAAACGGACCTTTCCAAACTGACCTTGCCATAAATTATCCCTTCTTCTTCTTTCTTCTTCTAATTATATATTTATCTGTTCTTTTGTTATCTCTAGTTTTTAATCCTTTTGCTGATTGACCTGTCCTTGATACAGGATGTCTTCCACCTGCAGATTTTCCTTCACCTCCACCGTGAGGATGATCAACAGGATTCATTACTACTCCTCTTGTATGTGGTCTTCTTCCAAGCCATCTAGATCTGCCAGCTTTACCTATTTTTATATTTTTTTGGTTAGGATTAGATAGAACGCCTATTGTTGCTAAAGATCTAGAATCGATCTTTCGAACTTCTCCAGATGTCATTTTAATAATTGAATAATTTCCATCAGTGCCTGATATTGAAACGGAAGTACCAGCCGATCTTGCAATTTTTCCACCCCCTCCAGGATTTATCTCAACGTTATGTATATCTATACCAACAGGTATTTCAGATAATGGCAAACAATTTCCAATTTTGATCTCTGAGTCTTTACCATTAGATATTTTATCGCCAATATTTACTCCTTGTGGTGCTAGATAATAAAATTTTTCTCCATCTTCAAATTTGACTAACATAATATAACATGACCTATTAGGGTCATATTCAATTCTTTCAACTTCAGCCTTTGAGTCATTTTTTTTTCTATAAAAATCTATCATTCTATATTTTTGTTTGTGACCACCTCCTAAATTTCTAGCTGTGATTCTTCCTTGATTATTTCTTCCACTAGAAGAATATTTTACAGCTGTAAGAGGTTTATATGGTTTCCCTTTCCAAATTTTGCTTCTATCAACTAAGATTGTGCCCCTGGAAGATTTTGTGTATGGTTTGAATGTTTTTAAACTCATTATATTCCTGTTGTTAAATCAATGCTTTGACCTTTTTTAAGAGTGATTATAGCCTTTTTATAACCTTTAACTTTAATTTTTCTACCTCTCGTAAATTTAGTGCTATTTCTTTTATTAATAATATTAATTTTTGTTACGTTAACTTTAAAAATTTTTTCAATATTTTTCTTTAAATTTTTTTTATTGGCAGAATCAATCACTTTAAATACTACTTTATTTAAAGACGATAAATTGGTAGACTTTTCAGTAATAACAGGACTAACTATTGTATCATATAAATTAATTTTAGTCATTTAACTATACCTTTTTTCTAATTCTTTTAACGAACTTTCAGTAAAAATTATTTTTTTATATTTAATTATATCGAAGGCACTAAAGTGATTAACGTCTGTACATTTTACATTAGGAATGTTTCTCACGGCTTTATCAATATTATTTTTTGAAGATTTATCTAAAATAAGAATACAATTAATAGCATGAAATTTTTTTAAAATTAAATTCATTTCTTTAGTTTTTTTAATTTCTTTTGAAAAATCATTAAATATTATTAAATCATTTAATTTCTGTTTTTTTGTTAGTATTGATGCAATTCCTAGTTTTTTCTCATTTTTATTTAACTTTCTCTTCTTATATTTTGTCTCGCCTTTAGGACCATGGGCTACACCACCTCCAACAAATATTGGTGCTTTTCTGCTAGCATGTCTTGCATTACCTGTTCCTTTTTGTGCATAAATT
Source organism: uncultured Pelagibacteraceae bacterium (assembly GCA_902590295.1). The sequence continues at coordinate 4,115 of CACIWH010000006.1, forward strand.
TTAGATGTGGAACCAATTATTTCGTTTTTCTGTTTTGTCTTAGCTTTTCTCGCTTCAAATAATTCAGCTACTCTTGGTAGTCCTCCTGTAATATCCTTAGTCTTTGAAGTTTCCTTTGGTAATCTTGCTATTACGTCACCCGCGCTTATTTTTTTTCCATCTAAGCTAATTTTATCTATTTTCATCTATTTTTTCTTTTTTTCTGGTATTTTTTTTAATTTTTCAATTTTTTCAATTTTTTCTTGCATAGTAAGTTTTCTAACATTTTTAACTGACTCTTTAACAACTACTTCTGTATTTTTTGAGCCTGGTATTGAACCTTTTAAATATAGCAAACTATTTTCTGGATCAGATTTAATTATTTCAATATTTTGCATAGTTCTCATTTTATCGCCCATATGGCCTGCCATTTTTTTGTTTTTAAAAACTTTTCCAGGATCTTGATTTTGTCCAGTAGATCCATGTGCTCTATGAGAAATTGAAACACCGTGTGATGCTCTTAGACCAGCAAAATTATGTCTTTTCATGGCCCCAGCAAAACCCTTACCGATTGTTTTTGATCTAATATCTACAAATTTTGCATCTTTGAAGATTTCTATACCTATCTCGTTACCCTCTTTAAAATTTTCTAAACTTTTAACTCTAAATTCTTTTAAGACTTTTTTTGGCTCAGTATTTTTTTTTGCAAAATATCCCTTCATCTGTTTAGATAATTTTGAGTTTTTTACTTTTCCAAAACCTATTTGAACAGCGTTATAACCATTTTTTTCTTTTGACAATAAATTTATAACTCTGCCCTTATCAAATTTTATAACTGTTACAGGAACTGATTGACCAGATTTATAAAACTCTCTTGTCATACCAATTTTTTTACCTATTAAACCAATTTCAATCATCAAATCTTAATCTCCACATCTACACCTGAAGCTAAATCTAATTTCATTAAAGCTTCAACAGTTTGAGGCGTAGGCTCAATTATATCTATTAGTCTTTTATGTGTTCTAGTTTCAAATTGTTCTCTACTTTTTTTATCAATATGCGGAGAACGTAATACAGTATATCTCTCAATTTTAGTTGGAAGTGGAATTGGCCCTTTTATATTCGCTCCAGTTCTTTTTACTGTATTAACGATTTCCTCAGTGGACTGGTCTAAAACCTTATTATCGTATGCTCTTAGTTTGATTCTTATGTTTTGTTTGTCCATTTGTTAAGATCCTGTTTTTTTTGTTACTTCATCCTGAACATTTTGAGGAACTTTATCGTAATGATCAAAGAACATCGAATACTGTGCTCTACCTTGGGACATGGATCTTAAAGCATTAATATATCCAAACATATTTGCCAGTGGAACCATTGCTGTAATGACTGTTGCGTTACCTCTCTGTTCTTGAGTATTTATTTGACCTCTTCTACTATTTAGGTCTCCAATAACATCTCCCATATAATCTTCTGGTGTTACTACCTCGACTCTCATAATCGGTTCTAATAGTTTTAATGTTGCTCGATTACACGCCTCTTTAAAACATTGTCTAGAGGCTAATTCAAATGCTAAAACACTAGAGTCGACGTCATGATGTAATCCATCTAAAATAGTTACCTTGTAATCAATTATTGGAAAACCTGCTAAAATTCCTGAATCTGAAACACTTTCTATTCCTTTTTCAACTCCTGGAATAAATTCTTTTGGAATTGCTCCACCTTTAATTTTGCTTTCAACTTCTCTACCCTTGCCTGGTTCTAGAGGTTCTATTGATAGTTTTACCCTAGCAAATTGTCCAGCTCCACCACTTTGTTTTTTATGAGTGTAATCAAATTCAGAATTTTTTAAAATTGTTTCTCTATAAGCAACTTGTGGAGCGCCAATATTTGCTTCCACTTTAAATTCTCTTTTCATTCTATCAACTATAATATCTAAATGAAGCTCACCCATGCCCTTTATTATAGTTTGTCCAGATTCCTCATCTGAAGTAACTCGAAATGAAGGATCCTCTTTTGCCAATCTACCCAGTGCCTCTCCCATTTTTTCTTGGTCACCTTTAGTTTTTGGTTCTACTGCTATTTCTATTACTGGATCTGGAAATTCCATTGGCTCGAGTAATACCGGGCTATCCTCATTTGCAAGAGTATGTCCTGTGATTGTATATTTTAATCCTGCCAAAGCGACTATATCGCCAGCGTTTGCCTCTTTTATGTCTTCCCTTGAGTTAGCGTGCATTAACAACATTCTGCCAACTCTCTCTTCTTTATCTTTAGATGTGTTATAAATTCCAGTTCCAGACTTTACTGTTCCAGAATAAATTCTTATAAAAGTTAGAGAGCCTACAAAGGGATCATTAGCAACTTTAAACGCCAAAGCAGAAAAAGGTGCATTATCCTCAAATTTCATTTCTACAACATCCTCGGAATTTGGTTTAGTTCCATTAATCGAGCCAATATCAACAGGGCTCGGTAAATAATCTACTACTGCGTCTAATAAAGGCTGCACCCCTTTATTTTTAAAAGCTGATCCTGTTAAAACAGGAACAAAATTAAAATTTAAACAGCCTTTCCTTATACATTTTTTTAGATCCTCTATTTTTATTTCATCTCCATTCAAATAACTTTCCATAAGTTTTTCATCTTGTTCAACAGCTGTTTCAACTAACTCTTGTCTATACTTATCTGTAATTTCTTTTAAATCGTTTGGTATTTCTTTTTCCTCCCATGCGGCTCCTAAATCTTCATTTTTCCAAACAATTGCTTTCATTTTAACAAGATCAACAACACCTTGTAATGAAGCTTCTAAACCTATTGGTATTTGCATGACTAAAGGTTTGGCACCTAGTCTTTCTTTAATCATATCGACACATCTAAAAAAATCTGCACCAGTTCTATCAAGCTTGTTAACAAAACAAATTCTAGGGACTTTATATTTATCTGCTTGTCTCCATACAGTTTCTGATTGTGGCTCAACACCCGCAACACCATCAAACACTGCTACTGCACCATCAAGAACTTTTAAAGACCTTTCAACTTCGATAGTAAAATCTACGTGACCTGGTGTGTCTATAATATTAATTCTATGATCTTTCCAAAAACACGTTGTAGCGGCAGAGGTAATTGTAATCCCTCTTTCTTGCTCTTGTTCCATCCAATCCATAGTTGCAGCTCCATCATGAACCTCACCTATTTTATGGCTCTTTCCAGTATAATATAGTATTCTTTCTGTTGTCGTGGTTTTTCCAGCATCAATGTGAGCCATTATGCCTATGTTTCTATATTTATCTAATTTATGTGTTCGTGTCATCTAATTACCATCTAAAATGAGCAAAAGCTTTGTTAGACTCTGCCATTTTATGAGTGTCCTCTTTTTTTTTTATTGCTGATCCTCTATTCTGATAAGCATCATATATTTCATTAAATATTTTATCTGACATTTTTTTATCTTTTCTTTTTCTTGACGCGTCTATAAGCCATCTAATAGCTAAAGCTTGAGATCTTTTTGATTTTACCTCAACAGGAACTTGGTAGGTTGCTCCACCAACTCTTCTAGATCTTACCTCTACAGTTGGTTTAATATTTGTAATTGCTTGATTAAATATTGTAATCGGCTCATCTTTAGATTTAGATTTAATTTTTTCGATCGCATCATATACAATTTTTTCTGCAATAGTTTTTTTACCATCGTACATAAGAGAATTAATTAATTTTGGAATTATTGACGATTTGTATTTAGCGTCTAAGGGTATATTTTTTTTTGAGGAGCTTTTTTTACGAGACATATTATTTTCCTTTTTTTGCTCCGTATTTAGATCTTTGTTGTTTTCTTGCTGTCACGCCTTGTGTATCTAAATTACCTCTAAGGATATGATATCTTACACCAGGTAAATCTTTGACTCTTCCTCCTCTAATAAGAACAACAGAGTGCTCTTGTAAATTATGTCCTTCGCCTGGAATATATGATGTTACCTCGTGCCCATTAGAGAGTCTCACTCTAGCTACTTTTCTTAATGCTGAATTTGGTTTTTTAGGTGTTGTTGTATAAACTTTTAAACAAACCCCTCTTTTTTGAGGAGATTTTTCAAGCGCAGGAACTCTGTCCCTAGCCTTTGGTCTAGTCCTTCTTTTTTTTAACAATTGGTTTATCGTAGGCATAATATAATAATGATTAAGGAAGAAATTAAAGTAGTCTAATGTCTGTGGTCGCGTTTAGTACCCAAATAGTACTACTATCCAACCAAAATCTTGGTGAAAATACTATAGTTTTTGAAATTGTCAAACTAAAACAATGAAAAAAATGGTCTATTATTATGGATTTACGGGGGTTTCAGCTTGATCAACCACTTCTTGCTCAGATAAAAATTTTTGATCATCCTGTAATGCTTTTTTATTCCATTTGTTTTTAATTGAGCCTGTACCCGCAGGCACTAATCTTCCAACTATTACATTTTCCTTCAAACCAGCTAAAGTATCAACTTTTCCTTTAATTGCAGCATCTGTAAGAACTCTTGTTGTTTCTTGGAATGAAGCAGCTGATATAAATGACTCTGTTTGTAATGATGCTTTAGTAATACCCATCAAAACTCTTTCTCCAACTGCTGGTTTTTTGCCGTTTTTAATTAATTCCTCATTTATGTTTTCTAATTTAAATCTATCTATTATTTCTCCAGGTAGATATTCTGAATCTCCAGAGCTTTTAATTTCAACTTTTTTAAGCATTTGTCTTAAAATTGTCTCGATGTGTTTATCATTAATTATAACACCTTGAAGTCTATAAACTTCTTGAACTTGATTAACAAAGTACTCTGTTAACTCTTTAATTCCAAGAATTCTTAAAATATCATGAGGTAGTGGTTGTCCATCAAGGAGGTACTCTCCCTTTTTGATTTCTTCTCCAGGATTAAAATTAATATGTTTACCCTTAGGAATTAGGTAATTTGATGTTTCGCCAGATTCAGAAACAATTGAAACTTTTTGTTTACCTCTTACTTCTTTACCAAACATAACTTTACCATCATTTTCAGCTATAATTGCACTATCTTTAGCTTTTCTCGCTTCAAATAATTCAGCTACTCTTGGTAGTCCTCCTGTAATATCCTTAGTCTTTGAAGTTTCCTTTGGTAATCTTGCTATTACGTCACCCGCGCTTATTTTTTGTCCATCTTTTACAGACAAAATAGAGTCTGGAACTAAATAATATCTAGCTTCATTATCATCTGCTTTTTTAACAACATTCCCCTTTTCATCTCTTAAAGTAATTCGTGGTTTTAATTCTGTATTTTTTGATTGTGATCTCCAATCAATAACTGATTTAGATGATATGCCCGTTGTATCATCTTGTGTTTCAGAAAGTGAAACTCCATCAATTAAATCAACAAAATTAACTATACCACTTTTTTCAGCAATAACTGGAGTTGTATAAGGATCCCACTCACAAATCTTTGAATTCTTTTTGACTTTATCGCCATTTTTAAAGAAAATTTTTGAACCATAAGGAACTTTATAAATTGCGATCTGCATTCCTTTTTCATCTTCTAAAGAAATTTGTGTATTTCTTCCCATTACTATTTGGTTTTTTTTAGAGTCTTCTAATAAGTTTGTATTAATTATTTTTAAAACACCATCATTTTTAACAATTATTTGAGAGTCTTGTTTAATTTGAGCTGTACCACCAACATGGAAAGTTCTCATTGTTAATTGTGTACCTGGTTCACCAATTGATTGTGCTGAAATCATTCCTATAGCTTCACCTACGTTAACCATTTGACCTCTTGAAAGATCTCTTCCATAACTCATCGCACAAACACCCTCTTTAGAGCCACAAGTTATAACGGAGTATACATTTATAGCTTTAACACCAGCTGCATCAATTTTTTCACAACCAGCTTCATCTATCATTTCACCTTTTTTAATTATAACTTCACCAGTAATTGGATTTTTTACATCGTCAGCAACTACTCTTCCAAGTGCTCTTTCTGATAAACTGACAATGATATTTCCACCTTCAATTATTTCAGATAAAGTAATGCTTTCTCTACTTTTGCAGTCACAATCTTTTCTTGTAATTGTTAAATCCTGAGCAACATCACACAATCTTCTTGTTAAATAACCTGAGTTAGCTGTTTTTAATGCTGTATCTGCTAGACCTTTTCTAGCACCGTGAGTTGAATTGAAATATTCAAGTGCTGTTAAGCCTTCTTTAAAATTAGATGTAATTGGTGATTCAATAATTTCACCAGATGGCTTTGCAATTAATCCCCTCATCCCAGCTAGTTGTTTCATTTGAGCAGCAGAACCTCTAGCACCAGAATCTGCCATCATAAATACAGAATTAATATTAAGTCCTTCATCGGTTTTTTCCGTAGCCGATATACCTTTCATCATTTCAGATGCAACTTTATCTGTACATTTTGACCATGCATCAACAACTTTGTTATATTTTTCTCCTCTTGTGATTAGTCCTTCTGAATATTGATTTTCGTAGTCTTTTATCAATTTTTTAGTTTCCTCTATTAATGTTTCTTTACTGTTTGGAATAATTAAATCGTCTTTACCGAAGGATATGCCTGCTTTAAAAGCATGTTTAAAACCAAGGTCTTTTAGTTTATCACAGAATATAACAGTACTTTTTTGTCCAGTAAATCTAAAAACAATATCTATTATTTCGGATACAACTTTTTTTGGAAGTATTCTATCAATCAAACTAAAAGTTATATCATTATCTTTTGGTAAAAGATTTGCCAGCAGAAACCTTCCTGCTGTACTTGTATGTTTTTCAAATTTTACTTTCCCGTTTTCGTCAACAGTCTCAAATCTAGATATAATTCTAGAATGAATTTTAATACTGCCTGACTCTAGGGCTTGTTCAATTTCTGAAGTATTTACAAAATAACCTTCAATGTTTTTTTCTTGGTATGGTGGTAAAGATAGATAATAAATACCTAATATCATATCCTGACTTGGCACAATTATGGGTTTGCCGTTGGAAGGGCTTAATATATTGTTTGTAGACATCATCAGCACTCTTGCTTCAAGTTGTGCCTCTAAACTTAAAGGTATATGTACTGCCATTTGATCTCCATCAAAATCTGCATTAAATGCTGCACAAGTTAACGGATGTAATTCAATAGCATCTCCCTCTATTAATTTAGGTTCAAATGCTTGAACACCTAACCTGTGTAACGTTGGAGCCCTGTTTAAGATTACCGGGTGTTCCCTAACTATTAGCTCTAATGCATCCCATACAGCATTGGTTTCTCTTTCTACCAATTTTTTTGCTTGTTTAATTGTTGACGCTAAACCTAATTTATTCAATCTTGCATATAAAAAAGGTTTAAATAGTTCTAGTGCCATTTTTTTTGGTAAGCCACACTCATGTAACTTTAAATCTGGACCAACAACAATTACTGACCTACCCGAATAATCAACTCTTTTTCCTAATAGATTTTGTCTAAATCTACCTTGTTTACCTTTTAACATTTCAGCTAAAGATTTTAGCGGTCTTTTACCAGTACCAGTTATGACTCTACCTCTTCTACCATTATCAAAAAGAGCATCTACAGACTCTTGAAGCATTCTTTTTTCATTTCTTACGATAATGTCAGGGGCTTTTAAATCCATTAATCTTTTTAGACGGTTATTTCTATTAATTACCCTTCTGTACAAATCATTTAAATCGGACGTAGCAAATCTACCACCATCTAAAGGTACCAACGGTCTTAACTCAGGTGGAATAACTGGAATTACAGTTAATATCATCCATTCTGGTTTATTCCCAGTTTTTATAAAAGAGTCGATTAATTTTAGACGTTTTATCGATCTCTCTTCAGAAACTTTTGATTTTGTCTCGTTTATGGTTTTAACTAATTGTTCTTTTTCCTTTTGAAGATCAATTGATTTTAAAATTTCCAGAATTGCTTCAGCACCAATTCCTGCGGTGAAAGCTTCCTCGCCAAATTCATCTTGGTATTTAATTAATTCTTCCTCTGATAATAGTTGATTTTTTTTTAAGCCAGTAAGCCCAGGTTCAATGACAATAAAATTTTCAAAATATAGAACTCTTTCAACTTCTTTTAATTTCATGTCTATAGCAAGAGATATTCTGCTAGGTAGTGATTTTAAAAACCAAATATGTGCAACGGGGGTCGCTAGATTGATGTGGCCCATTCTCTCCCTTCTTACATTTGATTTAGTTACTTCGACACCACATTTTTCACATATTATTCCTCTAAACTTCATTCTTTTATATTTTCCACAAAGGCACTCGTAATCTTTTATTGGACCAAAAATTCTCGCGCAGAATAAACCATCCTTTTCAGGTCTAAAAGTTCTATAATTTATAGTTTCTGGTTTTTTGATTTCTCCATAGGTCCAAGATTTGATTTTTTCAGGACTTGCAAGAGATATTTTTATACTATTAAAATTTTGCGCATCGGATATTTCGCTTGTTTTAAATATATTGCTTAAATCTTTTTTCATAATTATTGTACAAATGAGCTAAGCTTATTTTTCCAATTTTTACCTTTTTCAGAAACAAATATAGCAACAGCTTCTATTTCTTTTTTTGTTAGTTTGTTTTTATAGGCTGGCATTACACCATAACCATTCGTCACAATGTTTATTACGTGGTCTTTAGTCAATTGATTATTTCCACCATCTGATGCATTTAATATATGACAGTTTACACAAGCCTCTTTGTTATAAAAAATATTCTCACCAAGTTTTATTAGCTCTTCCGCATGTGAAACGGATGTAAAGAATAAAAATATTAATAAAGTTATTATTTTCATAATCAATTAAGTTCCACGTTTAAAGCAAGAGATTTTATTTCCTTAACAAGTACGTTAAATGACTCTGGTATCCCTGACTCAAAATTTTCTTCCCCTTTTACTATTGTTTCATAAACTTTAACTCTACCAGCAACATCATCTGATTTTACTGTTAATATTTCCTGAAGTGTATAAGAAGCTCCGTAAGCTTCCAGGGCCCAAACCTCCATTTCACCGAATCTTTGTCCTCCAAGCTGAGCTTTGCCACCTAATGGTTGTTGAGTAACCAAACTGTAAGGACCAGTTGATCTTGCATGAATTTTATCTTCAACTAAGTGATGAAGTTTTAACATATAAATTGTACCTACAGTTACTAATCTATCGAATTTCTCACCTGTTCTTCCATCCCAAAGTTCTGTTTGACCTGACTTAGGTAGATTTGCTAGCTCTAACATCTCGGTAACATCTTTTTCTTTAGCTCCATCAAATACTGGTGTAGAAATAGGGACGCCATTCATTAAGTTTTCACATAAGTCTGAAAATTCATTTTTAGATAGTTTTTCTATATTGTTACCAAGTATTTCTTGACCATAAACTGATTTCAAAAAATCCTTTATTTTAGAAGATAATTCTAATTTTTTTTGATTTTCAGATATTAAAGACTTAAGTTTTTCACCTAATTCTGTACATGCCCAACCCAAATGTGTTTCTAAAATTTGACCAACATTCATTCTACTTGGTACGCCTAAAGGATTTAAAACTATATCAACTGGTTTACCATTTTGTCTATAAGGCATGTCTTCAACTGGCACTATTTTACTTACAACTCCTTTATTTCCATGTCTTCCAGACATTTTATCACCAGGTCTTAATCTTCTTTTAATTGCAACAAAAACTTTTACCATCTTCATTACGCTTGGTAAAAGGTCGTCCCCTTGTCTAATTTTTAAAACTTTATCTTCAAATCTTTCCTTAATATCTAATATAGCATTATCATATTGCTCTTTAAGTTTATTTAAAATTTCATTCTTCTTTGGATCATTTAAATCGATTTTAAAAATATCTGCACTAGGTAATTCGGAGATATTTTCTGAGTTAATTTCATCACCTTGATTTAAATTTTTTATTTTTTTGGATATTTTGTGACCACTTAAAATTTGTAAAGCTCTTTGTTTAATACTTCTATTTAATATTTCCTCCTCCACTATTCTATCTTGTTGTACTAAATCTATTTCAGCTCTTTCTATTGTTATGGATCTTTCATCTTTCTCAATTCCATGTCTATTAAATACTCTTACATCTATTACTGTTCCACCACTTCCACTAGGCATTTTTAAAGATGTGTCAGTAACATCTATGGCCTTTTCACCAAAAATAGATCTTAATAATTTTTCCTCTGGTCCTGAGGCAGTATCACCTTTGGGTGTAACTTTTCCAACTAATATATCACCAGGTTTGACTTCAGCGCCAATATAAACAATGCCAGACTCATCTAAATTTTTTAACGCTTCTTCGTTAACATTGGGAATATCTCTTGTAATGTCTTCTTCACCCAATTTTGTATCTCTTGCCATTACTTCGTACTCTTCTATATGTACAGAAGTGAATACATCATCAGTTACGCATCTTTCTGAAATTAGAATTGAGTCTTCAAAGTTGTAACCCTGCCAAGGCATAAACGCTACAGTTACATTTTTACCTAGTGCTAATTCACCAATTTTAGTGGAAGGTCCATCAGCAATGATATCGCCACTCTTAACCTTATCACCAACTCTAACTAATGGTTTTTGATTAATACAAGTGTTTTGATTAGATCTTTTAAATTTTTGTAAATTATAAATGTCAACTCCAGATTTTGAATAATCTGTCTCTCCAGTAGCTTTAATAACTATCCTTTTACCATCAATTTTATCAACTACACCGTCCCTTTTTGCAACAATTGTCACCCCAGAGTCTAAAGCAACATCGCTTTCAATTCCTGTGCCAACCAAAGGTGACTCGGGTTTAAGCAAAGGAACAGCTTGCCTCATCATATTTGAGCCCATTAAAGCTCTATTTGCATCATCGTTTTCTAAAAATGGTATAAGTGATGCAGCAACTGAAACAAGTTGTTTTGGAGATACGTCAATATAATCAATATTTTCAGGTTTAGATAAAATAAAATTTAAATTTTTTCTACTAGACACTAAGTCTTCCGTTAATTTTCCATTCTTGTCTATTTTTGAATTAGCTTGAGCAATAGTATATTTTGTTTCTTCCATTGCTGATAAATACTCTATCTTGTCTTGGACAGCACCTTCAATTACTTTTCTGTAAGGGGACTCAATAAATCCATATTTATTAATTTTTGAGTAAGTTGATAAACTATTTATTAAACCAATATTTGGTCCTTCTGGGGTTTCTATAGGACATATCCTACCGTAGTGCGTTGGGTGAACGTCTCTAACTTCAAAACCAGCTCTTTCTCTTGTTAAACCACCAGGACCTAATGCTGAAACTCTTCTTTTGTGTGTTATTTCAGACAATGGGTTAGTTTGATCCATAAATTGAGAAAGTTGGGAAGTAGCAAAAAAATCTTTTAAAGAAATTGTTAAAGGTTTTGCATTAATCAAATCTTGTGGCATAGCAGACTCAACATCTAACGTTGTCATTTTTTCTTTAATTGCTCTTTCCATTCTGTAAACGCCAATTCTCGCTTGATTTTCAACAAGTTCTCCTACAGACCTTACTCTTCTATTTCCAAGGTGATCTATATCATCAACTTCATCTTTACCGTCTCTAAGATCTAACATTTTTTTTATTATTGAAATAATGTCATCATTCCTCAAGATTGTGATCTTGTCTGAACAATCTAGGTTTAATCTTGAATTTAATTTTACTCTTCCAACGTCTGATAAATCGTATCTATCTGAACTAAAAAACAAATTGTTAAATATTTGTGTGGCTATTTCAATTGTTGGGGGTTCTCCCGGTCTTAGAACTTTATAAATTTCATTAATTGCATCATTTTTTGTATCATTTTTGTCATTAAATATTGTTTGTAATAAATAAGGTCCTTTGTTTATAGAATTTGTATAAGCTGTTTCTATGGTTGTAATATTTTGCTCAATAGCTTTATCGATAATAGTTTCGTTCAATTCAGTACCAATTTTAAAAATATCTTCTCCTATTGTAAACTGTTTTGTGGAATATTTTCCGTATAGAAACTGATTGGAAACATAGATTTCTTTTAATCCATCTGAATGGAGCTTTTTGGCTTTCAAAAAATTAATTTTTTCACCTTTTTTAATAACTACTTTATTAGTTTTTGCATCGATAATTTCCTCTGAAAAATTTTTAGATTTATAATTTTCAGGATTAAATTTTGTTTTCCACTTTTTTAATTTGTTATCATAATTATATATTTCTTTATCATAAAATTCATTTACCATGTCAGATTTATTAAATCCTAATGCTAATAGTAATGTTGATAATAAAATTTTCTTTTTCCTGTCAACTCTGAAATATAATAAATCTTTTACATCAAATTCGAAATCAAGCCAGGAACCTCTATTTGGAATAACTCTACAATTAAACAAAAGTTTACCACTTGCATGAGATTTTCCCTTGTCGTGATCAAAAAAAACGCCTGGGCTTCTATGCATTTGATTAACAACTACCCTTTGAACTCCATTAGTTATAAATGTACCACTATGTGTCATCATGGGCACTTCTCCCATGTAAACTTCTTGCTCTTTTGCAGATAAAATGTCTTTTGTATTTTCCTCTTGGTTTATTTCATAAACAACTAATCTTAAATTACACTTTAAAGCTGAAGAATATGTTAGGCCTCTTTGTATACATTCTTCAACATCAAATTTAGGCTTCTCAAGTTTATAACTCACATACTCTAAAGTTGCTTTATCATTTAAATCTTCTATCGGAAAAATACTTTTAAAAACTCTGTCAAAACCTTTTATTAATTGCTGGTCTACATCAGCTTTAAATTCAGTTAATTCTTTATATGAATTTTTTTGTACCTCAATAAGATTTGGGATGGATAAACCCTCTTTTAATTTTCCAAAATTTTTTCTAATATTTTTCTTTTTAGTAAAAGATAATTGCATTAATTCCCAACTGTTAATTATAAATTAACAGCCTATTTTAAATTTTATTTATTTAAGTTCTACTTTTGCACCAGCTGCTTCGAGTTTCTTTTTCATCTCTTCAGCTTCTTTTTTATTTACACCAGATTTAACTTCTTTAGGTGCTCCCTCAACTAAATCTTTTGCTTCTTTTAAGCCTAATGCAGTAATAGCTCTGACTTCTTTAATTACATTAATTTTTTTGTCTCCTGCTGAAGCTAAAACAATTGTAAATTCATCTTTTTCTTCTGCAGGTGCTCCTCCTGCCGCAGCTCCTGCTGCTGGTGCTGCTACAGCTGCTGCTGCAGTAACTCCCCATTTTTCCTCTAATTGTTTTGATAGTTCTGCTGCCTCAACAACAGTAAGTTTTGATAGTTCGTCAATGATTTTGTTTAGATCTGCCATACTTCTTCCAAGGTTATTTTTTTGATTTTTCGAGCGCTAAAATAGCGATTTTTGAGGCCGGCGCAAGTAAAATACTTGCGATTTTTTGAGCTGGAGACCTCAATATTCCTACAATTTTAGCCCTTGCCTCGTCCAGAGAAGGTAATGTTGCAACATTTTTTACTCCAGCAACATCTAAAATGTCTCCTCCCATGATTCCACCAAGAATTTTTAAATGAGAGTTTTCTTTTGAAAAGTTTGTTAAAATTTTTGCCGACGTAATAGCATCAGAAGATAAGGCAACTGCAGTAGGTCCTGTAAAAAATTTTGATAATTCTTTACACTTTGTTTTTTCTAAAGCTAGTTTTGTAATTCTATTTTTAGTAATCTTGAACTGAATACCATGTTCTCTCATTTTTTTTCTTAACTCATCTAATTGTTTTACTGTAAGACCTTGATAATGAGCGACTATAACAGCCTCAGATTTATCAAATTGATCTGTCATCTCTTTTATATAAATTTGTTTTTTTTCTTTACTTAACATTGCTATATACTCTTACCTATTTTAACTTTATAAGAAACGCCCATTGTTGAGGTTATAAAAACATTCTTTATTAAATCACCTTTAATTGTTAAATTTGATTTTTCTTTTTCTAAAGTATCTAATACTGTATTAAAGTTTTTAATCAAATTTTCATTAGAGAATGATTTTTTTCCAAAACTTAGTCCAATATTACCATCTTTATCATTTTTAAGTTCAATTTGTCCTGCTTTTGCATTTTTAACTGCATTTGATATATTGTCTGTTACCGAACCTAACTTTGGGTTTGGCATTAAGCCTTTTGGTCCTAAAATTTTACCAAGTTTCGAAAGTTTAATCATCATCGATGTTGTGCTGATTAATTTTTCAAAATCTAATTCTCCGTTTTTGATTTTTTCAATTAAATCATCTCCACCAACTAAATCAGCACCTGCATCTTTTGCTTCTTTTTGTTTAGCTTCTTCAGCTACAACAGCCACCTTTGTTTTTTTTCCTGTGCCACTTGGTAGATTAACTGCTGTTCTAATATTAATTTCATTTTTTTTTTGTTTGTTATTAATTAAAATGTTTAAGTCTATTGACTCATCAAATTTTGTTGTACAATTTTTTTTAACAATTGGAATTAAATTGTCTATTGGCTGAGGTTTTTCTAAATTAGTTTTTTCTGGTAATTTTTTATATCTCTTTGAGTTCATTAATCCTTTACCTCTATACCCATAGACCTCGCTGATCCTGCTATTATTTTCACTGCTTCATCAATATCATGAGCATTAAGATCTTCCATTTTCTTTTTCGCTATTTCCTCAGCTTGTTTTTTTGTAATTGATGCAACAATATTTCTTCCTGGTTCTTGAGATCCACTTTTTAATTTTGCTGCCTCCTTGATAAAGTGTGAAGCAGGTGGAGATTTAATTACAAAGTCAAATTTTTTATCTTTATAGACTGTGATAATTACAGGTACGGGCTTTCCCATGAAATTTTTAGTTTTATCATTAAAAGCTTTACAAAATTCCATTATATTTATTCCTCTTTGTCCTAAAGCTGGTCCAACCGGAGGTGCAGGGTTTGCTTGTCCACCTTTAATTTGTAATTTTACATATCCGCTTATTTCTTTTTTTGCCATTAGCTTGCCTTTTCAATTTGATTAAACTCTAGATCAACTGGTGTTGGTCTACCAAAAATAGAAACTGAAACTTTAACTCTAAGTTTTTCTTCATCTATATCCTCAATTAATCCTGAAAATGATGCGAACGGTCCATCGACAACTTGAACTTTTTCCCCTACTGAATAATCAATTGTAGATTTAGGTTGTGCTACACCATCTTTCATTTGTCCTAAAATCTTCTCAATCTCTTTATCAGAAACTGGAACTGGTATGCCTTTAGATCCTAAAAATCCACTAACTTTTTTTATTCCTTTGATCATATGATAAATATTATTATTCATTTCGCTTTTTATTAACACATATCCTGGAAAATACTTTTTTTTTCTTTGTACTCTTTTTCCTCTTTTTACCTCGGTTACATCATGTGTTGGAACGACAATTTCCTCAATTTTGTCAGATATTTTAGCTTTATCAGCCTCTTCCTTTATTAGTTGGGCTACTTTGTTCTCAAAACTTGAGTGTGATTGAACTATATACCAGTTTTTCATCAAAATCCTATTTTTAATATTAATCCCAAAATATATTGAAAAAGTTGATCTAAAAGTAAAAAGAAAATTGAAGCTATAATAGCCATCGCAGCAACCATTAAAGTTCCTTGTAATGTTTCTTTGCCTGTTGGCCAAGTAACTTTAAATGCCTCTTGTTTTACCTCTTGTAAAAATTTAACAGGGTTTTTCATATCTTCCTTTAATCTGGCAGGAGCGGAGGGACTTGAACCCCCAACCTCCGGTTTTGGAGACCGGCGCTCTACCAATTGAGCTACACTCCTATAGGTAGCTTACTTAATTATTTTTGTTACTACTCCCGCACCTACAGTTTTACCACCCTCACGAATAGCAAAATTTAACTTTTCACTCATAGCGATAGGTGTAATTAATTTTACTGTAAATTTAGCATCGTCACCAGGCATAACCATTTCTGTGCCAGAAGGAAGTTCAACTTCTCCTGTAACATCTGTCGTTCTAAAATAAAATTGAGGTCTATACTTAGTAAAGAAAGGAGTATGTCTACCACCTTCTTCTTTTTTTAAGACATATGCTTGAGCCTCAAATTCTGTGTGTGGAGTTACTGAGCCAGGTTTTGCTAAAACTTGACCTCTCTCAACATCTGTTCTTTCAACACCTCTTAAAAGTGCTCCAATATTATCTCCAGCTTCACCAGTGTCTAAAATTTTTCTGAACATTTCAACACCAGTACAAACTGTTTTTTTTGTGTCTCTGATTCCAACAATTTCGATTTCTTCACCTGTTTTTACAACACCTTGTTCAACTCTTCCGGTTACAACTGTACCTCTTCCTGAAATTGAAAATACGTCTTCAACTGGCATCAAGAAAGGTTTATCTTTTGGTCTATCAGGTTGAGGGATGTGTTCATCAACAGCTTTCATTAAATCCATGATAGCTTTTTTTCCAATCTCTTCATCTTTGCCTTCAACAGCTGCTAAAGCTGATCCTTTAATAATTGGAGTTTTGTCACCAGGGAATTTATAAGAAGTTAATAACTCTTTAATTTCTTCTTCTACAAGTTCAATCAATTCTTTATCTTTTACTTGATCAACTTTGTTTAAAAAGACAACAATAGCCGGTACTCCAACTTGTCTTGCTAAAAGAATATGTTCTCTAGTTTGAGGCATCGGACCATCTGCAGCATTAACAACTAATATTGCACCATCCATCTGAGCTGCTCCTGTAATCATGTTTTTAACATAGTCGGCGTGACCTGGGCAGTCTACGTGAGCGTAATGTCTTTTTTCCGTTTCATATTCAACGTGAGCTGTTGAAATTGTAATTCCTCTTTCTTTCTCCTCTGGGGCTTTGTCAATTTGATCATATGCTGTAAATTGAGCTCCTCCAGTTTCCGATAATACTTTTGTTATCGCAGCAGTTAGTGTTGTTTTACCATGGTCTACGTGTCCAATTGTACCAATGTTACAATGTGGTTTGGACCTATTAAATTTTTCCTTCGACATTACTATTATACCTCACTTTAATTTTTTAATATTTTGGAGCGGGTAAAGGGAATCGAACCCTTACATCCAGCTTGGAAGGCTAGCGTTCTACCATTGAACTACACCCGCATACCCAAGTTAATACTCCAAGTTATTTAATATCTTTAAAAGAATGGTGGAGGGGGAAGGATTCGAACCTTCGAAGACCGAAGTCAACGGGTTTACAGCCCGCCCCATTTGACCGCTTTGGTACCCCTCCTAATAAATAATAGGAGTAGCGTCACCTTGTTCAATTAAAGCTTTAAACAACAGGGGTTTTATATATTTTTATTGAACAAATGCAATATGAGAAATAACAAGAAAATGAGTAAAAAATTAAGTAAAATTAAGGAAAATTATGTCAAATTCTAACTTTTATATCGTTGGAAAACATCCAGTTATTGAAGCTTTAAAAAATCCAAATAGAAAAGTAATTAAAATCTTTCTTACAGAAGAAAGCAAAAAAACAATTCATAGGGAAAACAACAAGGTAAATCTTCTTAAAGATATTAAAGTTTATTTCAAAACTAAGAAGGAGCTAGATAAATATTGTAAGAATGAAAATATTTTGCACCAAGGATACGTTGCTGAAATAGAAAAACTAGAAGATTTATCTTTAAAAGAGTTTATCAAAATAAAAAAAAATAAAACTCTTTTGTGCCTACAAGGAGTTACAGATCCAAGAAATATAGGTTCAATCATTAGAAGTGCTTTGGCATTTAAAATTGACGGTATCATAGTTAAAGAGAGACATTACCCTGAAACAAGCAAGGCAATGTATAAAGCAAGTAGTGGAAGTATTGAGTATATGAATATATTTAAAGTATCCAATATTAATACAACTTTAAAGTTTCTTAGAGAAAAAAATTTTTGGGTTTATGGCTTTGACTCTCATGCAAACAAAGATTTTTCAGAGGTAGAGTGGAAAGGTGACAATGTTCTTCTATTTGGATCAGAAGGTTTTGGATTAAATGAAAAGACTGAAAAGTATGTTGATTATTTTGTGAAAATAAAAATTAATAGAGATTTAGAAAGTCTAAATATATCTAATAGTGCATCGATAGTTTTTTTTCATATAAACAAAGCAAAAAAAAATGTTGATTAGTAACAAATATATTATAAAAAACATCCAATGCCCTTGTAGCTCAGCTGGTAGAGCAATTGATTTGTAATCAATAGGTCCGCGGTTCGAATCCGTGCGGGGGCACCATCACTCAATTAAATCAACACTTATTATTTTTGCAAAGTTAAGATTTAATTTAACTTTAAAGTTAATTGTGCCAGGATTGGACCAGGATTGTGCCAAGATCAAGTAGTCGTTAAAATTTATTTTGCTTTAAGGTTTTATTGAATTTGCATCAACACATTTGTTTGAATTATCACATATCAAATGTTTCATCGGAGAAGCTGGAGCAAATTCAGTAATAGAAACACCATCAGCACTCTCATAAACTAAATACTCACCAGTATATTTTGCAACATAACTTGGGTCTGGATCTGGAAGCAAACTCATATTTTCACCTTTTTTCAAATTTACTAGAGCAATAATTTTACCCTTATCAAACTTAAAATTGGCTATTGTATTTAGTCCAACAAGTTTCTTGTCTAAGATTTTAGAACATAATTTTTTGTATTTTGAATTTTCACACAAATCTCTTTTTTTCCAGTCAATTTTTGCATAAGCATTTCCACTCAACAATAAACCCAGAACCGCGATCCCTAAAAGTTTTTTCATTTGAAAGCTACAGCTTTTTGCAAGTTATGATATCTATTAAGTATACTCTCTCTCTTTTTAAGAAATCTTTTTAGGTTCGTTTCAACGTTACCATATTGAATAATATCAATAGATGCTTCTTTAGCAGCCTTGAAAACTTCTGCGTGTTTTTTATCTATCAATCCTATCATTGCATCGAAGTCAGGACCAAAACCATATTTAGCTAAAGCTTTTCCATCTTCCTCTAAAGCACATAGTTCAATGTCTAATAATAATTTTGGATTGCTCTTAAAGTTTCCAATTGCTGACCACTCAGAACGACATTTTGAATGACCATCATAATAAGCTTGGACATATTTATTCCAATTATTTTTTAGATCAGCTGAAGCAATTGTGCTAAGCAATAAACTTAAAACTACTATACCTAAAAGTTTTTTCATTTAATGATTTGTATATGCATCCGGATAGTTGGTTAAATGTTCATCTGAAATTGGTATCATCACAGCACTTTCTACAACAGCGCCTGCTTCTCTTCTTTTCTCAGCAAGCTCCTTATCATCTTTAAAAGCTTGAAGCGCTTCCATGTTTGGAAACTGCATTACTGTATGAAGTTTTGTTGGGTCATCTTTTTGTGTACCTGCAAAAACAAATTTTATTCCATGCTCTTTTAATTTTCCATCCTGTGCATAGACCATCTCTTTCCATGTTTTAAATCCTTTAGTAATTGTAATTTCACCTTTTACTAATATTGCCATATGAATCTCCTAATTTAATTATTAAAATATTACCACTGTGCCCAGAGTGTGACCAGATTAAAAATATTTTAGAATTATTGTTGCAAACAAATGTTTATTTAAACTTTAGCAATTGATTTGTAATCAATAGGTCCGCGATTCGAATCCGTGCGGGGGCACCACATCTCTTACTTTTTTAATTAGCATTTATTGCTATATTATGCATTGACAATTTTTGAAAAAAGGTGAGGATAACGATATGAAAAATATTATTTCATTAATGTTAATTGGTGTTATTTTAAATGCATGTGCTGGAAGTGCATCTCATGAAGTTGTATCTGCTAATAGAGCTGGAGATGCCAACTTAGATTGTAGAGCGCTTGATGCAGAGATTGTAAGAGCTCAAGTTATTATTGATGGTGTCAATCAGGATAAACAAGGTATAAGCGGTGCCGATTGGGTTGATGGAATTTTATGGTTTCCTTTTAATTTGATTGCAAAAAATCAAAATTATAAAAATGCAACACAAGCAGCAGATAGAAGAATAGGAGTTCTACAAGGTTATAAAGCTAAGAAGAACTGTGAATCTAACACTACTGAAATAAAAGCAAAGTCTGCTAGCATAGTTCAAGAATTAAACGATTTAAACGCTATGTACAAAGCTGGTGATATTACAAAAGACGAGTTTGAAGCAGCTAAGAGAGATCTTTTAAATAATTAAAACAATTATTCGCAATAAACAAATACTGTCGAACTTTCTAATAATTTTAACAAACCTTTTCTAGATTTTCCAAAAGAAAGATAAGTTGTAGATGGTTTTACTTTGTTTGAATTTAAAAAATTTTCAATAGTTGAGGCCTTTATTGCAAAGTTAGTTCCTTCGGATATTGATGAATCTAATTTCATATTAGCAACACCAACTAAATCCCCACTTTCTTCGTCTACTATTGGTCCACCACTATTACCAGGGTTCAATGCAGCATCAACTTGTATCATTGAAGATGAGTCGTCAATACCTTTCAAAGCACTTATTATGCCTGATGTAAATTTTAAATCATCGCTTACATATTTCCCAAACGGATATCCAACTGCAATTACTCTCTGAAGTTTTCTTGGTTCATCACTTGAGATTTTTAAAAATTTATTATTTCTTATAGATGATGCTCTAAGCAAAGACATGTCTAAGTGCCTATCATTTGATACTATTTCGACATCTACTGTATCTCTTTTGTATTTAATTTTTACATTGGCATCACAACTCTCTATAACATGATAGTTAGTAAGCAAATAGCCTCCCTTAGCTATAAAAAAAGCTGTTCCCTGGGATGAGAAAATCTTATTATTAGCTTTTTTAGTTGAAGTTTTTTTACATGTTGGAGATGAGTTACTACCAAGTATTTTCTTTTTGGCTTTAACGCACTCTGTTCTAGTCAACAAACCATCATCATACATTCTATCAATTTTTCTTAAATCTTTTGATTTGCCAGCGTTAGCATTACTAACTAATACTAATGATATAATTATAAATAGAACTGAAAATCTCACTATCCAATAATACTAAAAAGGTAAAAAAATTTCAAATATAATCTTTAAATTCGTTATTCACTTCTTTTGCCCAATCCCTAATTTTTTTTCCTCTATTCTCAGGAAAAGGGTGAGTGCTTGTGAATTCTGGAAGATTTCTTTTAATCTTAACAATCAAATCTGGATTTGATCTATATTTTTTTACTTTTTGTTGGTAGTTGTAAAGTTTCTCCCAAAATGCGGCTGCTTCGTTAGGATCGTATCCAGCTAAAGTCATAAAAACTACACCTAAATAATCAGCTTCAGATTCCTGTTTTCTACTCCATGGTAGAAAAAAACCTAGTTCTGCAAAAATTTCTGCAATACCTAAAGTTAATACATCCCATGTAAACCTATGACTTATCCTTTCGTGAATATGTTTTGAAATAACATGACCCATCTCATGACCCATGATAGCTGCTATTTGATCATCATTATCACAAAATTCAACAATTCTTCTAAAGAAAACTATTTTTGCATTTGCCATAGCAAAAGCATTCAAGTTTCTTTTATCATCTACTACATTAATTTCATAATCCAAATTATATTTACTAAAATCTAAATTTTTTATTTCAAAGTATTTTTTTATAGCAAGTTGAATTTTAAGTCCTATATCATAAACTCTGTTATACATATCAACATCTTGAATAAGTAAATTATCATCTAAATAGTCATAGTAGTACTTATCACTAATCCATCTGATCCACTTGTCAGGAACAAAATTAAGTTGTGTCCTGTTTGTAACTGGTACTTTTGTGCAAGAGCTTATTAAAGGTAATGACAATAAATATGATATAAAACGAAAAAAAAATCTTCTTTTCACGCTAATATAATAACATTAATGTAAGTGATTTTGTAGTTAATTTATCTCTTTTCTTAATTGCTCAATTTGAATTTTTTTATGTAGGCTTTTATTTGGATC
>CACIWH010000007.1 GCA_902590295.1 uncultured Pelagibacteraceae bacterium
TATGTGGAGGAACATCTCCAGGCGTTGAACCGATAGCAGCAAATAGTTACACTCATAAAACACTTTCTGGATCTTTTAATGTTAGAAATAAATACTTAAAAAAATTATTAGAAAAACATGGAAAAGATAATGATGAAGTTTGGTCAAGTATTACTACAAATCAAGGCTCAGTTTCACATCTTGATTTTTTAACTAAAGAAGAGAAAGATGTATTTAAAACAGCTTTCGAATTAGATCAAAGGTGGCTTGTAGACTTGAGTGCGGATAGAACGCCACATATATCTCAAGCACAATCTATTAACTTATTTTTACCTGCTGATGTTCATAAAAGAGACTTACATCAGATTCATTTCCAGGCATGGAAAAAGGGTCTTAAAAGCCTTTATTATTGCAGGTCTAAATCAATACAAAGGGCTGAAAATGTTAATGATGCAAAATCAACTGACATTACAGCCAATGTTTATAAGTCTAAAAATCAACAACAATCAGAAGAAAACAAATATGAGGAGTGTTTATCATGTCAGTAGTAAAAAAAGAAAAAAGTGGAAAAATTATTCAACCAAAAAAAATGGGATTATTAGTTGAAAACCCTGTTTATAAGCCATTTAGATATCCATGGTGTTATGATGCGTGGTTAACTCAGCAAAGAATTCACTGGTTACCAGAGGAGGTGCCGCTAGGAGACGATGTCAGAGATTGGCAAAAGAACTTATCTCAACCAGAGAAAAACTTAGTAACTCAAATTTTCAGATTTTTTACCCAGGCAGACGTCGAAGTAAACAACTGTTATCTTAGACACTATACTACGGTTTTTAAACCAACTGAGGTTTTAATGATGATGACCGCATTTGCTTCTATGGAAACCGTACATGTTGCTGCATACTCACATTTACTTGACACAATTGGTATGCCAGAATCTGAATATTCAGCTTTCATGAAATATAAAGAAATGAAAGATAAATATGATTATATGCAAGGTTTTAATGTCAATTCAAAAGAGGACATTGCTAAAACAGTAGCAGTTTTTAGTGCTTTTACTGAAGGTCTACAACTATTTGCAAGTTTTGCAATTTTATTAAACTTTCCAAGACATAACAAACTTAAAGGCATGGGTCAGATTGTAACTTGGTCAGTTAGAGATGAAACTCTTCATTGTAATTCAATGATAAGAATATTTAAAGAGTTCATCAAAGAAAACCCAGAAATCTGGACACCAAAACTTAAAAAAGAAATTTATGATGCATGTAGAACAATAGTTGAGCACGAGGATGCATTTATTGATTTAGCTTTTGAAATGGGTCCAATGGAAGGATTAACAGCTCAAGAAGTTAAGGATTACATCAGATTCATTGGAAATAGAAGATTGGTTCAATTAGGTTTAGAACCAATTTATGATGTGGAGAAAAACCCGTTAACTTGGTTAGATACTATGTTAAACGCTGTTGAACATATGAACTTCTTTGAAGGAAGAGCTACAGAGTATTCAAAAGCCTCAACTCAAGGAAGTTGGGTAGAAGCTTTTTCTTAATTTGAAATATAAAAAATATTTTAGAAAAACTAGCCTAAAACAAAAAAATATTGGGGATCTTTTTTTGGATATTATCCAGAAAAAGAACCCAAAAACTTTTCTTGAGATAGGAATATTTCACGGCGTGACAGCAAGGAATGTATGCGAATTAATGTTTAAAAACCATGGAGATAATTTTAATTATATTGGTATAGATATTTTTGATAATAGTAATGCTTACGATAAAGAAGTAGTGCCTTCAAAGACTTTTAATAATCCATTTAAAACCTTTTATTTCAGATATATAAAGAAACAAAATCCATATAGTTTGATTGCTGTCGAAGATCTTTTGTCAAAGTTTAAAAAAAATATAAAAATCATTCAGGGAGATACCAATCAAATATTTCATGAGGTTAGTCTAAAAAATATAGACTTTATTTTTATTGATGGTGGACATGATTACAAAACTGTAAAAAACGATCTAGAACAAAGCTTAAAAATAATTAATAAAAATGGAACTATTTTATGTGATGATTGGAATTTGAGCCAAGCTTTGGGTGTGAGAGAAGCAATAAAAGATTTTTCAAAAGAAAAAAATATTAATTTTGAAATTGTGCACGAGAGATTTGCTCAGTTTAATTTACAATAATTATCTTTGGTTTAACGGTACAACTTTACGATAGGAGCTACCTTTATAGCTTGCAAGTGGTCTTATTAACTTGTTCGCGGCATGTTGTTCAAGAATATGTGCTGACCAACCTGTTATTCTAGATATGACAAAAATAGGTGTGAAAAAGTCTGTATCGAAGCCCATTAAATGATAAGTAGGTCCTGTAGGGTAATCTACATTTGGATATATATTTTTTCTATCAATCATAACTTTTTCTACAATGTCATATATTTTTTCAAATTTTTTGTCTTTTTTAACTTTTGCAACTTTTGCGAAATATTCCCTCATGGTAGGTACTCTAGAGTCTCCACTTTTATAAACTCTATGACCAAAACCCATTACAACAGCTTTTTTATCTAAAGCATTATTGATCCATTTAAGAGCATTTTCTGGTTTCTTAATTTTATTCATCATGTGCATGACCTCTTCATTTGCACCCCCATGCAATGGCCCTTTTAAACTAGCTATAGCACCAGTAATTGCGCCATGAATATCTGACAAACTACTTGTGATAGTTCTAGCTGTAAAAGTTGACACGTTAAAACTATGCTCAGCATATAAAATTAAAGATACATCAAACGCCTTTACTATCTCTTTGTTCGGAACTTTTCCAAAACACATGTAAAAGAAATTTTCTGAAAATGATAGATTGCTTTTCGGGCTTATTATTTTTTTACCTTTTCTAAGTCTATAAAACGCCGCTAAAGCAGTTGGTGTTTTTGCAAAAATTCTCATAACTTTTCTCATATTGGCTTTAGGTGAATTATCTTTAGTTTCTTTATCCTCAAGACCCATAATACTCACTGCTGTTCTTGCTACATCCATAGGATGAGATTTTTTTGGAAAATTTTTAATACTATCAAGAAGAGATTTAGATAATTTTCTCTCTTTTCTCTCTATTTTTTCAAAGCTTTTTAGCTGTTTATTATCTGGCAGTTCACCATTTAGAATTAAATATGCGACTTCCTCAAATTTACATTTTGCACATAAATCTTGCGCAGCATAACCTCGGTAAGTAAGAGAATTAATTTCTGGCATTACTTTAGAAACTTCTGTTTCGTCAACAACAATTCCTAATAAACCTTTTTTAATATCTTCCGTCATTATTTGTGTCCGTCTGTATTAAAGTTATAAATTTTTTTATCTAGTGAATTATATTTTTTATATTCAACTAAATCATACAATCTACTTCTAGTTTGCATTTTATCAATAACGTTTTTTTGATGCCCATCTTTAAAAATGACTTTTAGACCTTCCTCGACACTTTTCATGGCTAGTCTTTGTGTGGTTACTGGATAAATCACGATATTATAGCCTAAATTTTCTAATTCTCTGTAGTTTATTAGGTCTGATTTTCCGAACTCAGTCATATTGGCAAGTAAATATGAATTAAGACTTTTTCTAACTTTTTCAAATTCCTTTTTATCTTTTAATGCCTCAGGAAATATTATTTCTGCTCCAGCATCAATATAAGCTTTACATCTTTCAATCATTTTATCGATACCTTCAACACTTTTTGCGTCTGATCTTGCAATAATTTTAAAGTTCTTATCTTTTTTTGCCTTAACACATTCTTTAATTTTATTTACCATCTTTTTTGTAGAAATAAGTTCTTTATTATCAAGATGACCACATCTTTTTCTTTCTACCTGATCCTCAATATGAACAGCCGCCACCCCAAATTTTTCAAAAGTGTTTATAGTTTTTTTACATGATTTAAAACCTGTATCAATATCAACAATTGTAGGCAGGTTTGTAACTCTTGCTATTTGTTTTGACCTATTACTAACATCCTCTAATGTAGTTAATCCAATATCAGGATACCCAAGGTCGTTAGACATCACTCCACCAGATACATAAACAGCATCATAACCTATTTCCTCAATTACTTTGGCTGTTAAGGGATTATACGCTCCTGGAACTCTTAATATTTTCCCACTTTTCAGTTTTTTAACAAAATCTTTTCTTTTTTCCTTAATTTTTTTTTTAACAAAGTGCATTAAAAAATACCTAGTTTATTATTTTTTTTAATATCTTTTTTATTAATTACAATGTTTAATTTATTTAATTGATTAGATTTTAATTTTTTTAAATTTTGAACATCTTTTAAAAATCTATCAGATTCTTTTTTAGTAATTACTCCTTTGGCTAAAGTTAGGAATTTGTTAATATAGTTTGGTCTTTTAAACGGTCTTGATCCGTAAGGGTGAGCATCTGCTACACCTTGCTCTTCTATAATTTTTTTATTATTTTTTAATGTAACAATAACTTTTGCACCGAATGCCTTATTTTTTGGGTTAGGATCATGGTATCGTTTAGTCCATTTCTTATCTTCATGAGTTTTTATAGATCTCCATATTTTTAGAGTACTTTTTCTTTTAGCTCTTGCTTTGCTGTAAGATTTTACATGATGCCAATTGGCGTCCTCTAAGGCGACAGCGAAAATATACATTATAGAATGATCTAAAGTTTCTCTGCTTGCATTTGGATCCATCTTTTGAGGATCATTAGCCCCAGTTCCTATAACATTATGAGTATGATGACTTGTGTGTATGTCTATTTTTTTAATATCATTAAGATTTTTAATTCTTCGGTTTAATTTTTTTGCAAGATCTATCAATGCTTGCGCCTGGTACTCTGCAGAATATTCTTTAGTGTAAGTTTCTAAAATTGCTTTCTTTTCCTCATTCTTTCTTGGCAAAGGAACTTTATACAAAGCTTTTTTTCCATCTAAAATTCTTGCTACAACACTATCTTCACCTTCATATATTGGACTTGGAGCTCCTTCTCCTCTCATGGCTCTATCCACTGCCTCTATACCAAGTTTACCTGCATGTGCAGGCGCAAAAGCTTTCCAACTTGATATTTCACCTTTCCTAGATTGTCTAGTTGATATTGTTGTATGCAACGCTTGTTGTATTGCTTGGTAAATTATCTCTGTTTTTAAACCAAGCATTGTGCCTAAACCAGCTGCAACACTTGGACCTAAATGAGCAATGTGATCTACTTTATGTTTATGTAAACATATACCTTTAACAAGATTAACTTGTACCTCATAAGCTGTAATAATACCTTTTATTAAATTTAAACCAGAAATTTTCTTTTGTTGTGCAACTGCGATCAAGGCAGGTATATTATCACCTGGGTGACTATAATCTGCAGCCAGAAAAGTATCATGAAAATCTAATTCTCTTACAGCAGTTCCATTTGACCATGCCGCCCATTCACAATCAAATTTTTGATTGGAATTTATTCCAAATATAGTAGCGCCATTTTTTCTTGGATGTTTCATAGCCATTTCCCTTGATGAAATAACTGCCTTTCTATTTAAAGAGGCAATAGCTACTGATGCATTGTCTATTATTCTGTTAATTACCATTTCAACAGAATCCTTATTAAGTTTTGCATTATCGCTAGCTAACTCTGCTAATTTCCATGCTAATTGTTTTTTTTTAGAGAGTTTAGCTTTAGATGGATAAACTTTTAACTTATGTATTATCATTTAAATAATTCGAAACAATTTTTTCAATACCTACAAAATCTTTAATTAAGTGTTTATGAGGTATTTGGTTTATATTTTTATCAGTGTAACCATCTTCAACCAAAATAAAAGGAATATCAGCAGAGCTTGCTGCCATACTATCAACTTCACTATCTCCTATCATTAATGATTTTTTAATATTTCCTTGCAATATATCGATTATATTTGTTACGTGCCTTGGATCTGGCTTACAGTAATCAAAAGTATTACTCCCTGCAACATAGTCAAAATAATCGTATACATTAATTTTTTTTAAAAGATCTATAGCCAGATGCTCTTGTTTATTTGTACAAACAGCTAGTGAAATGTTATTTTTTTTACTCCATTTTAAAAAATCCAAAACACCGTTTAATAGTTTGCTTTCAACCACTATATTTTTTCCATAATAGTCAATAAATTCTTTGACCATCTCTTCTTTAATTTTTTGATCAGTTATTTTGCTAAATTCTTTTTTAGCACTACCCCAAATTGATCTTCCGATAAGCACACCGGCACCTTTACCAACTAAATTTCTTATTTCTTCAGTAGTTTTTGACTCATATCCAAACTTTTTCATTACGTGGTTATGTGCCATCATAAGGTCTGGGGCTGTATCAACTAAAGTGCCATCTAAATCTAACAAAATTGTATAATTTTGACTCATTCTAAAAGTATTATTAAGAAATAATTTGTGAATTAATTAACATAGATACTTAACTATAAGAAAAAATCAATGAAACAAATAAATTTACAAAAAAAAATTAGAAATAAATTTATTAAACAGGGCGTTAAAATGATAGACCCAAATACGGTTTATTTTTCTAAAGATACTAAAATCGGAAAAAATGTGACGATTGAGCCTTTCGTGGTAATTGGATCAAAAGTAAAAATTAATAATAATGTAAAAATATTATCTTTTTCTCATATTGAAGGCGTTGTAATTAATGAAAACGTATCTGTTGGTCCATTTTGTAGGTTGAGACCTGGAACAATTTTAGAAAAGAATTCAAAAGTAGGAAATTTTGTAGAAGTTAAAAAAAGTAAAATTAAGAAAAATGCAAAAGTTAGTCATTTAAGTTATATTGGTGATACAATTATTGGTTCATCTGCAAATATTGGTGCTGGAACAATCACTTGTAATTACGATGGAGTTAAAAAAAATAAAACTGTAATCGGTGATAATTCTTTTGTTGGTTCAAATTCATCTTTAGTCGCTCCGGTGAAAATAGGACGAAACTCTACAATTGGTGCAGGATCTGTAATCACTCAAAATGTTAAAGATGGAAATTTGGCTTTAACCAGATCAGCTCAATTACAATCTAAGTATAAAAGAAAAAAATAAATTATGTGTGGTATTATAGGGATTAATAGTAATAAAGAAGTTACATCAACTATTTTAAACTCACTTAGAAAATTAGAGTATAGAGGATATGATTCAGCTGGTATTGCAACATTAAACAACGGATATATTCAAGAAGTAAAGTGTGAGGGCAGAGTAGACAATCTCGAAAAAAATATTATTAAAAATAAATTGCTAGGAAATTTAGGAATAGGTCACGTTAGATGGGCTACTCATGGTATACCCAGCACTTTAAATGCACACCCTCACTCATCGGATAACGTTTCAGTAGTTCACAACGGTATTATAGAAAACTCAACTTTATTAAAAAAATTTTTAGTAAAAAAGGGACACAAATTTAAATCTCAGACAGATACAGAGGTGATTGTACATTTAATTACAGAATATTTAAAAAAAAATAATTTAATAGACACATTAACAAAAGTTTTAAAAAAACTTCATGGTAGTTTTGCATTAGGAATAATTTTTCAAGATGAACCAGATTTAATTGTTGGCGCAAGAAGAGGCTCACCTTTAGCAGTTGGTTATGGTCCAGGTGAAAATTACCTAGGCTCAGATTCTTATGCATTAAAATCTATGACCAATAAAGTAACTTACTTAGATGATGGTGAATTTTGTATTATCAAAAAAACAGAAGTAAGCTTCTTTAATGAACAAGGAAAAAAAATAAATAAAAAGATACTTTCATTAACAACTAATGAACAAAATTATGATAAAGGTGATTACAAACATTTTATGGCTAAAGAAATTGACGAACAGCCACTAACAATAAAAAATTGCATAAATGAATATATTGATAAAAAAAATAATGAAATAAGTATTTTTAATTTTCCGTGGAAAATAAAAGATATATCTTCAATTACATTAATAGGTTGTGGGACTGCTTATCATTCTTGTTTAATTGCAAAATATTGGTTTGAACAACTTACTTCTTTTGATGTTCATATAGACATCGCATCAGAATTTCGTTACAGAAAAAATAGATTTAAAAAAGAGACTTTATACGTCTTTGTTTCTCAATCTGGGGAAACAGCTGATACTTATGCAGCTTTAGATTTATGTAATAAAAACAATATGAAAACATGTTCTGTTGTAAATGTAGTAGAAAGTTCAATTGCAAGAGACTCAAAATTTGTTTTACCCATACATTGTGGCCCCGAAATTGGCGTCGCATCTACGAAAGCCTTTTTAGGACAAATGTTAGTACTTTATTTATTATGTCTTAAAATGGGTAAACTTAATGATGATCTTAAAAAAAAAGAATATATTTCCAAAATCAAAAGCTTATTAAATTTATCGAAAAATATAGAACTTTCTCTGAAATCTGAAAACGATATTCAAACCATATCAAATAGTTTTGAAAATATAAAAGGTTCTATGTTTTTAGGTAGAGGTTATTCGTATCCAATTGCACTTGAAGGTGCACTTAAATTAAAGGAATTATCTTATATTCATGCAGAAGGTTATCCAGCTGGTGAAATGAAACATGGTCCTTTAGCTTTAATAGAAGATGGTATGCCAGTTGTAGTTATTGCTCCAAGGGATGAGTACTACAAAAAAACAATGTCCAATATGCAAGAGGTTATAGCAAGAGGTGCTAAAGTTTTATTAATAACAAACAAAAGCACTGACGAGATATTCTCAGAAAATATTTGGCAAAAAATTGAAGTTGAGAATACAGATGATGATTTGTTGCCTTTCTTAATAACAATTCCACTTCAAAAATTAGCTTACTATACCGCTCTAAAAAAAGGTTACGACATTGATAAACCTAGAAACCTAGCAAAATCAGTAACTGTAGAGTAATTTTTTTTATATTATCTATTCTAATTTGACATAATTTGGATATATATTCATCTTAAGGTTGAAATATGAAAAATTGGAAAGTTAATTCTTGGAGAAAATACCCAGTTAAGCACATTCCATCTTATGATGATGAGAAAGAACTTAACATGGTGTTAAATAAATTAAAGTCATCACCACCATTAGTTTTTGCTGGAGAGACTAGACATCTAAAAGATCAACTTGCTGAAGTTGTAGATGGTAAAGCTTTTTTACTTCAAGGTGGAGACTGTGCAGAAAGTTTTGCAGAATTTCATCCTGATAACATAAGGGATACTTTTAAAGTTATTTTACAAATGTCTTTAGTTTTAACATATTCGGCATCTTTACCAGTTGTTAAGCTTGGCAGAATTGCAGGTCAATTCTCTAAACCGAGAAGTGCACCTACTGAAAAACAAGGTGGAAAAGAATTACCTAGCTATTTAGGAGACAATATAAATTCGATAGAATTTAATGAAAAAGCTAGAAGACCGGATCCAAAGAGATTGTTCAGAGCTTATTCACAATCAGCAGCAACATTAAATTTATTGAGAGCCTTTTCACACGGAGGTTTTGCAGATTTAAAAAAAGTCCACTTATGGAATTTAGGTTATATTAAAAATAGTCCTCAAGCTAAAAAATTTAAAGAATTAGAAGACAAAATTGCAGATGCTCTTGGATTTATGGCAGCTTGTGGAATAACACCAGAATTTAATAGAAGACTATACACAGTTAATTTCTGGACTTCACATGAAGCTCTTCATTTACCTTTTGAAGAAAGCATGACAAGAACAGATTCAACAACTGGTGAATACCACAATACATCAGCTCACTTTGTTTGGATTGGAGATAGAACTAGACAATTAGATGGCGGCCATGTTGAATTCTGCAGAGGAATTGAAAACCCAATCGGTATTAAATGTGGACCAACTTCAAAAGCAGATGAAATCGCAAAAATTTGTGAGGTTTTAAATCCAAAAAATGAAAAAGGTAAAATTACTTTAATCTCTAGATATGGTCATGATAAAGTTGAAAAGTTTTTACCCAAATTAATAAGAGGAATTAAAAAAGAAGGATTAAATGTTGTTTGGTCGTGTGATCCAATGCATGGTAACACTTTAGTCTCTACAACTGGATTTAAGACCAGACCATTTAATAGTGTAGTTAAAGAGGTAAAGAATGTTTTTGAGGTTCATCAAAGTGAAGGCTCGTACGCAGGTGGTTTGCACATTGAAATGACTGGCCAAAATGTAACAGAGTGTACTGGAGGTGCAAAAAATATTTCAGATCAAGATTTGTCAAGCAGATATCACACACACTGTGATCCAAGGTTAAATGCAGATCAGGCTCTAGAATTAGCGTTCTTAATATCTGATGAAATTAAGAAAAATTCAAATTACGCAAAAAATATTATTAGAGCGGCTTCTTAAGAGCCTAATTTCTTAGATTGATTAGGTATGACTATTAATTCTATACAACAATAATGAAAAAAGAATATACGTAGATTATGGTAACAAAATTAAAAATTGCACTAGCTCAGTTAAACCCACTTGTAGGAGATGTAATTGGAAATATAAAAAAGTTAATAGATGTTAGATCAAAATTAGATAATGATATTGATATTTTAGTTGCTCCAGAATTATATATTTCTGGTTATCCAATTGATGACTTAGTTCTAAGAGAAGATTTTTTAGATCTTGTAGAAAAAGAAATCAACAACCTTGCAAAAATTACTACTGACAATAAGTCTGCTATAATTGTTGGAGCACCCAGAAAAAATGCCAAATCTATAAAAAATTCAGTATTTGTAATAGAAAAAGGCGAGATTATATCAGTGAAAGACAAATACGAATTACCTAACACAGGTGTATTTGATGAGCAAAGAATATTTGAAAAAGGTATCTTAGAAAATTGCGTAAAAATAAAAGGTGTTAACTTCGGTTTACCAATTTGTGAGGATATATGGAAAGAGACTGTTTTAAAAAAACTTTCCAAATCTGGTGCAGAAATTATAGTCGCTATAAATGCTTCTCCTTTTACTACGTCTAAGCATGATGAAAGAAATGATATTGCATTATGTAGAGTAAAGGAGACAAAACTACCAATAGTGTATCTAAATAGAACTGGAGGACAAGATGAGTTGATATTTGACGGATCATCATTTTCTTTAAACTATGATGGAAAAAAATTTTCTAGTCTTGAAGAATTTAAAGAAGATATCTCAATTATCAATTTTAAAAAAGATAATGGTAAATGGATAGGGTATGGAAATGTAAAAGAAAATTCTTCCAAATCTGAGAGATTATATAAAGCATTAGTTTTAGGTTTAAGAGATTATGTAAAAAATAATAAATTTCCAGGAGTAGTTTTAGGACTATCAGGAGGAGTAGACTCTGCATTTGTGGCAGCTCTTGCAACTGATGCATTTGGATCAAAATTTGTTCAAGCTATAATGTTACCAAGTCCTTACACTGGTGAAGAGAGTTTAAAAGATGCAAGAGATGTAGCTAGTTTATTAAATATAAAATTTTCTAATTTAAAAATTAGTGAAGCAATGAAAATAGTAGATGAAATTTTAGGAGAATTTAAAGGACCAAACTTCACTGCTGGTATCACTGAAGAAAATATTCAATCAAGACTAAGAGGCCTTTTACTAATGGCCTTATCTAACAGATACGGATATATGGTATTAGCAACAGGAAATAAATCAGAATATGCTGTTGGTTATTCAACTTTATACGGTGATATGTGTGGAGGATTTGCACCAATAAAAGACGTTTGGAAAACTGAAGTTTTTAAACTATGTGAATGGAGAAATCAAAACTTTTCAGATTTATTTAAAGGACCGAAAGGAAAAGTTATCCCAGAAAATATAATTAAAAAATCACCGACTGCTGAGTTAAGAGATAATCAAAAAGATACAGACAGTCTACCTGAGTATGAGGTTCTTGATGAGATTCTAAAAGGATTAGTAGAGGAGGAAATTTCAGTTGAAAAAATCGTCACAAAAGGTTTTGATAGAAATGTTGTAGAGAAAACAGCTAAACTTTTAGCTAAATCAGAATATAAAAGATTTCAAGCAGCTCCAGGTCCTAAAGTAACTAACAAGGCTTTTGGAAGAGATAGAAGATTCCCGCTAACAAGTGGATTTAGGAATTGGTATTAATGAATAGAGATATTTATTTAAGTAACAGTCTAGGTGGTAAAAAAGAAAAATTTACACCAATTAATCCTAAAAAAGTTAGAATGTATGTTTGTGGACCAACAGTATATGATGACCCACATATTGGGAATGCAAGACCCCTTGTTGTATTTGATATTTTATTTAAAGTTCTTAAATGTAAATTTGGAAAATCTTCAGTTGTTTATGTGAGAAATATTACTGATGTTGATGACAAAATTATAGAGGGGGCAAAACAAAAAAAAATATCAATAAATAAGCTTACTACAGATATTACAAAACGATTTAATGAGGATTGTGATTATTTAAATTGTGAAAAACCGTCTTTTGAACCAAAAGCAACTGAAAATATTCCCTTAATGATAGATATGATAAATATTTTAATTAATAAAAATAATGCATATGAAAACAATTCTCATGTTTATTTTGATGTATCAAGTTTTAAAGATTACGGAAAATTATCGAACAAAAATGTCGATGAACTTTTTGCAGGGGCGAGAGTTGAGGTATCAGGTAACAAAAAAAGACCTGAGGATTTTGTTTTATGGAAACCTTCTTTAAATGATGAACCAGGATGGGACTCGCCCTGGGGTAGAGGTAGACCAGGTTGGCATATAGAATGTTCTGCAATGTCAAAAAAATATCTTGGAGATACTTTTGATATACACGGTGGAGGCAGAGACCTACTATTTCCACATCATGAAAATGAGATAGCTCAATCACTTTGTGCTAATGAAAACAATTGTCTGTCCAATTTTTGGATACACAACGGTTTTGTTACAGTTTCTAATGAAAAGATGTCTAAGTCTTTGGGAAATATTTTTAAGATAAAAGATTTTTATAAAAAATATAACGGTCAAATTTTAAGATTAGCGCTAATGTCAACTCATTATAAGCAAGCTATGGATTGGAATAATGATTTATTATTGCAGTCAAAAAAAACTTTAGATAAATGGTATGAGTGTCAAAAGAAGCCAGAAGGGAAAGTTTTAATACCAGATGAAGATTTAAATCCTCTTTACGATGACTTAAATACACCTGGTTATATTAGCAATATTCATAAACTTTATGATAAAGCTTTAAAAGGATCAGATAAAGATAAAGAAATTTTTACAATGGCATGTAATTTTGTAGGTCTTTTAATTGAACCAAAATCAAAATGGCAAGAATTCAAAAAAAATATTTTAGAAATTTCAGAGAAGGAAATTTTGCAAATGATAAAAGACAGGAATAAAGCAAGAGATAATAAAAATTATAAATTAGCTGATAAAATAAGAAATGAGCTTTTAGATAAAGGTGTTTTAATTGAAGATAAAGATGATAAAACAACCTGGAAATTAAAATGAGTAAAGAAAGACTTTATATATTTGATACGACATTAAGAGATGGTGCACAAACTCAAGGTGTGCATTTTTCTATTGATGAGAAAACAAAAATAGCTCATGCATTAGATAATTTAGGCGTTGATTATATTGAAGGTGGCTGGCCTGGTGCAAATCCATCAGATACTGAATTTTTTCAAAAAGGTTTAAATCTTAAAAATTCTACTTTTACAGCATTTGGAATGACCAAGAAAGCAGGCAGGAGCGCTGAAAATGATCCTGGATTATCTGCAATACTTAATTCAAATACAAATGCAGTTTGTGTAGTAGGAAAGTCATGGGATTTTCACGTTGATGTGGCATTAGGAATATCTAATGAAGAAAACTTAGAAAACATAAAAGAAACTACAAAACATTTTGTTAAAAATAATAAAGAGTTTATGTTTGATGCTGAACATTTTTTTGATGGTTATAAAGCTAATCCAAAGTATGCATTAGCATGTGTTAAAGCTGCTTATGACAATGGAGCTAAATGGATTGTACTTTGTGACACAAATGGAGGAACACTTCCTCATGAGGTAACTAAAATAGTTAAAGAAGTATCAGAACATATTCCTGGTAAAAATTTAGGAATACACGCGCATAATGATACAGGTAATGCAGTAGCAAATTCAATTGCAGCTGTATTATCTGGAGCAAGACAAATTCAAGGAACAATAAATGGCTTAGGTGAAAGATGTGGGAACGCAAACTTAATGTCAATTATACCAACATTTCATCTTAAAAAAGAATTATCAGATAAATTTGAAATAAACATTAAAGAAAAAAATATAAAACATATAACTCAATGTTCAAGATTGCTTGATGAGATATTAAATAGAAAACCAAACAAACATTTACCTTATGTTGGAGCTGCAGCATTTTCTCACAAAGGCGGTTTACACGTTTCAGCTGTTCAAAAGGATCCTAAAACTTATGAACATATAGATCCAGAGGATGTAGGTAATAATAGAAATATTGTTGTCTCAGACCAGTCAGGTAAATCCAATATCCTATCAAGACTAAAAACTATTGGAATTGAGATTGAGGAAAATGATCCAAAAATAAAAAAATTACTTGAGGAAGTAAAAGATAGAGAGTTTATAGGCTACAGTTATGATGGCGCTGATGCATCTTTTGAATTATTAGCTCGAAGAGTTATGGGTGAAATACCAAGATATATTTCTATTAAAGAATACGATGTATCTGTATCAAAAAATAAGCAAGAACAAATAATTTCTAAAGCAAAAGCAAAACTAGAAGTGGATGGAGAACAAATTATTTGTGAAGGCGAGGGTAACGGTCCTGTTCACGCACTTGATAATGCAATAAGAAAAAATGTAACCAAACTAGAAAAATATTCTAAATATTTAAAAGATCTTAAACTTGTTGATTATAAAGTTAGAATTTTAAATACTGGAACAGAAGCTACTACAAGAGTGTCAATTGAAAGCACTGACTCCCAAGGAAAGAATTGGTTCACTATAGGTGTCTCACCAAACATAATTGATGCATCTTTTAAAGCTTTAATCGATAGTCTTGATTTTAAGTTGTTCAAAGACAAAGCTCCCGCAAGCAAATAGATGAAAATAAAAAAGTTTTCTGAGAAACCTACGGATATTAAAAGTAGAGTAGGTGCCAAGCCTGTTGTTTGTTATCCAAATGATAAAATAGTCGATAATCTTAAAATATTACATGAAGCGAGAAAACACCTTAAACAAATTGATGAAGTTATAGTACCACCAAGAGATGCTAAAACATTTAATGTTAATTCAGGTAATTTTTTTAGGATAGAAAGCGTTGAAGGTCCGCAGGTTGGTGATCTAAATTTATTTAGTGCTGAAAATTTAGATGAAAAATTTTATTCTGGTAAGACCAGAGCGTTATATGGGACTCATATTTCAGTAGGTGATAAAATGTTAAGTAGTTTCCCTTATCTTAGGTCTCTAGCTACAATAACATGGGATACTTTA
Organism: uncultured Pelagibacteraceae bacterium; assembly: GCA_902590295.1. The sequence continues at coordinate 15,394 of CACIWH010000007.1, forward strand.
GACTGGTATGGTTATGATAAAGATGGAGGTTCAGTTCATGATGTTATAGGAACAAGATGTGATCCTTATACATCTAAGCTAATTTCAGATAAAGATTACCATTATTGTTGTCACTCAAATTTAACTAGAGCATTGGTAAAAGAAAAAAATATTAAATTAGATGAGGCCGAAAAGATAGTTCATGATGTATTGAATGTTTTTATGCTTACTGGTTTTACTAATGATACAAAACAATATTTTATGAAATCAAGCCCAGTAAGACCCGGAGACTATTTGGAGTTTTTTGCAGAAACAAATTTATTAGGTGCATTATCTGCATGCCCAGGTGGAGATTGTGGTTCGGAACATTCTTCTGATTCTGCTAAATGCTATCCTTTAAAAGTATCTATTTGGGATGTTGATAAAAAATATTTAGACGGAATAAGTTTTTCAAAAACATCTAGTTACAATAGAAATCACGGAATTAAATAATTTATGACTAAAGGCAATGTTAAATTTATTTTACATAAACCTCAGCTTTCAGAAAATATAGGAGCATGTGCAAGAGGTATAAAAAATTTTGGTTTCAGTAAACTTATATTAATAGACCCCAAACCTTTATTTCCTAATGATAAGATAATAGCTACATCAGTTGGAGCAAAAGATATTATTAAAAAAAGTAAAGTATATGAAAACCTCGAAAACGTAATTGGTCAGATTGATATCTTGATTGCAACATCTGCAAGAATTAGAAACAAGAATATTAAACATATAGAATTAAAAGATTTAAAAAAAATAGATTTCAAAAAAAAAGTTGGATTTTTGTTCGGTTCAGAGGCATCTGGTCTATCAAATAATGAAATAACCTATACAAATTATACTCTAAATATTTCTACTGATAAAAAATTTAAATCATTAAATTTATCTCATAGCCTTATAATTATAGCTCAATACATTTCAAACCTATTATCTAAAGAAAAATTTAAACCAAAAAAAACTAAAAAGTTTAAAGCAGCGTCTAAAAAAGAAATTTTATCAATGACAAATCTTTGTATAAAACATCTCAATCAAATAAATTTTTTTAAACAAAAAGAAAAGAAACCTATAATGCTTGAAAATTTAAGAAATATTTTTTACAAGATGGAATTATCTGATAAAGAAACACGTATTTTATCAAGTGTATTTGCAAGTTTAGGAAAAAAACGCTGATTGACAAAATTTTATGTACCTTTATAAGACGCAATAATTAAATGACAAAAAGATTAAAATCTAAACATAAAGTTGATAGGAGATTAAAAGTCAACCTTTGGGGTAGGCCTAAAAGCCCATTCAACAAAAGGGCTTATCCTCCCGGACAACATGGTCAAACTAAAAGTTCAAAACCTTCAGATTATGGCATTCAACTCCAAGCAAAACAAAAATTAAAATCTTATTACGGAAATCTAAACGAAAGACAATTTAGAAATATGTACAGAAAAGCAATTATGAAGAAAGGTGATACTGCTGAAAACTTAATCGGTTTATTAGAGAGAAGATTGGACTCAGTTGTTTACAGAGCTAAATTTTCTACAACAATTTTTTCATCAAGACAATTTATTAACCACGGTCACGTAAGAGTAAATGGTAAGAAAGTTAATATATCAAGTTATCAGTTAAGAGATGAAGACACTGTAGAAATAAGAGATAAATCAAAACAACTAGCTATAATCGATATAGCTTTGGCAAACAAAGAAAGAGAAACTCCTGAATATCTACAAGTTGATGAAAAAAATAGAAAAATTAAATTTGTTAGAACGCCAAAATTCGAAGAAGTTCCTTATCCGGTGGTTATGGAACCTAACTTAGTTATTGAATATTACTCTAGATAAAGTTATTTTTTATATTTAATTTGTTTGTCTTCAAAAAGCTTTTTAAGCTCTCCGTTTTCAAACATTTCTTTAACAATGTCGCATCCACCAACAAACTCTTTTTTAACATATAATTGTGGAACAGTCGGCCATTCACTAAATTTTTTTATACCCTCTCTAATGCTTTGATCACTAAGCACATTTACGCTCTTAAAATTTACTTCTAAAATTTTTAACATATTTGCAACTGCCATTGAAAAACCACACTCCGGAGCCTCAGGTGTGCCTTTCATAAACAAGCAGACTTCATTTGTATTTATATTATTTTCAATTAATTCTTTAGTTTGTTGGTCCATTTTTTTTCCTTTGTTTTTAAAGCTAGAGCATGCAATTCATTTCCCATTTTTCCTTTTAAGGAATTGTAAATCATTTTGTGTTGCTCAATTTTACTTTTACCATTAAATGCAGATGAAGTTATAGTTGCAGAGTAATGATTCCCATCACCGGCTAAATCTTGAATATCTATTATAGCGTCAGGCAGTGCCTCTTTAATCAAGTTTTCAATTTCTTTTAAATTCATTGCCATTAATTTACCATGTAATTTTTTAACCAATTTTTATTGTATTCTGCTAATTTGTCTACTGATAAAGTTGGCTCATCATTTATTGAAATATTATCCTCAATTACCTCACCAATTAGATCATAATGGTTTGAATTTTTATCAAGTATTTTTTTAACTTTATCGACATTTTCCTTTTTAATTTCAATAATATATCTACCCTGATCTTCAGAAAAGAAGAACTCAAATTTATCTATAAGCCCTTTGTACTTATAAAAATTTATACCCTTTTTTCCTTTAATACACATCTTTGCAATTCCGGTTATTATTCCACCAAGAGATACATCATGAGCTGACCTAATCAACTTATCTTTAATCAATTTCAAAACTGTTTCCCCATTATTTTTTTCATTAAAAAGATTTATTTCCGGAGGTGGCCCCTTTTTCTCATTTAAAACTTCTTTTGCAAAAATACTTTGATCTAAATGACCTTCAGTTTTTCCAACTACAAGAATTATGTTTCCAGTTTCTTTTAAATCCATTGTTATCATATCTTTATAATTTTTAATTAATCCTACTCCACCGATAGTAGGTGTTGGTTTGATACCCTTGTCCTTAGTTTCATTATAAAAAGAAACATTTCCAGATACGACGGGAAAGTTTAAATATTTGCTTGCTTCATTTAAACCCTCTACACATTCTACAAACTCACCCATATTTTCAGATTTTTCAGGGTTTCCAAAATTTAAACAATTGGTTATAGCTATTGGCTCAGCTCCTACACATATTAGATTTCTCCATGTTTCGCATACAATTTGTTTGCCACCACTTAATGGATGTGCATAACAATAAGAAGCTGAAGAGTCTACTGTAGCTGCAATAGCTTTTTCACTTCCGTGAACTCTTACTACTCCAGCATCACCACCAGGTTTTTGAATTGTATCACCCATCACAGTATGATCATATTGTTCCCAGATCCATTCTTTTGAACAAACATTTGGACTTGCTAATATCTTTTTAAGTACATCAGCAATTTTAAGATTTTTAAAATCTTTTTTTGTAAACTTAATTTTTTGAGGTAATTTACTTTTCTTCCATTTTCTATCATATTCAGGAGCTTCTTCTGAAAGTAAATCAATTGGAATATTTGCAACTTTATTTTTATCAAAATACAGCTCAATGTTTTTTGAGTTTGTTGTTTTTCCAATTACAGAAAAATCTAAATTCCATTTATCAAAAATTTCTTTAGCTTTCTTTTCTTTACCATTTTCAAGCACTATCAACATTCTTTCTTGGCTTTCTGATAACATGATTTCATATGGAGACATGCTTTCCTCCCGACATGGAACCTTATCTAAATGTAATTCTATACCAAGTTTTCCTTTTGAAGCCATTTCAACACTTGAGGAAGTCAGGCCAGCTGCACCCATATCTTGGATTGCAATAATTGAGTCATCTCGCATTAGCTCAAGACACGCTTCTAATAATAATTTTTCCGTAAACGGATCACCTACTTGGACTGTAGGTTTTTTTTCCTCAATTTTATCGTCAAATTTTGCTGAAGCCATACTTGCACCGTGAATTCCATCTCTCCCTGTTTTTGAACCAACATAAATAACTGGTTTGTTTAGTCCAGCGGCCTTGGAGTAAAAAATTTTATCTTTTTTAACTAGACCGAGTGTCATTGCATTAACAAGAATATTGCCATTATAAGACTCATCAAAACTTGTTTGGCCAGCAATAGTTGGCACACCTATACAATTTCCGTATCCACCAATTCCTTGAACTACTCCTCTTAAAAGATTTTTTGTTTTTTTGTTAGAAGGGGAACCAAAATGAATAGAATTTAAATTAGCTATTGGACGCGCTCCCATTGTAAAAACATCTCTAAGAATTCCTCCAACACCCGTTGCTGCTCCTTGATAAGGTTCGATAAATGAAGGGTGATTATGACTTTCAATTTTAAATACTATTGCATCATCATCACCAATATCGATAACACCTGCATTTTCCCCAGGACCTTGAATAACTTTTTTACCTTTTGTGTTAAGTTTCTTTAAATGTTTTTTTGATGATTTATATGAGCAATGTTCATTCCACATTGCAGAAAAAATCCCCAATTCTGTTAGGTTTGGATTTCTTTTTAAAAGTTCACATATCTTTTTATATTCATCTTTTTTTAGACCGTGATCTATTGCAATTTTTTCATTTACTTCAATCATTTCATATTACTTAAAAGATTTTCAAAAAAATAAGATCCATCACTGCTTGATAAACAATTATCAATGACACGCTCTGGATGAGGCATCATACCCAAAATATTTTTCTTTTCATTAAAGACACCAGCTATATTTTGAATTGATCCATTTGGATTAGAATTTTCTGATATCTCTCCGTTACTATCACAATATCTTACTGCAATTTGATCATTATCTTGCATTGATTTTAAATCATCTTGTGAACAGAAATAATTACCATCATTATGAGCTATATGTAGTTCTAGAATATCTTTTTTAATTTTATTAAAATATTTATTTTGCGTCTTATTTGCTTTTACAAAAATATTTTTGCAAATAAATTTTAAATATTTATTTCTTAATAAAGCTCCAGTAACGAGACCAGTTTCTATTAAAATTTGGAAACCATTACAAATACCAATAACTAGACCACCTTTATTGGCAAATTCTATAACTGAATTTATTATGTTTGACTTTGCAGCAATACTTCCACATCGCAAATAATCTCCATATGAAAAACCACCTGGTAACACAACTAAATCTGATTTCGGTATTATATTATCATTGTGCCATACCATTTTATTTTTAAATCCAAATTTTTTTAGAGCTACATCCATATCTCTATCACAGTTGGACCCTGGAAATATAATAACAGATGACTTCATTTTACAAGATTTTGTAATCCTCAATCACAAGATTTGCTAAGAGTTTTTTACACATATCTTCAACATTTTTTTTTGCATCTTTTTCATCTTTTAGATCTGTTTCAATTTCAAAGTATTTTCCTTGTCTAACTTCACTTACATCTATGAAATTCATACTATTTAATGTTTGTTGTATAGCTTTACCTTGTGGATCTAAAACACCATTTTTTGGTGTAACGATTACTTTGATTTTCATTTATTTTTTTTTAATTTAATAGCTTTTGGTTTTTTGAAATTTACTTCTCTTATATTTGATTCTTCATATAAAATCCCAAGTCTTGATGCGACTTCTTTGTAAGCTTGAATTAAATTTCCAAGATCTTTTCTGAATCTATCTTTATCTAATTTTTTTTCACTCTTAGTATCCCATAACCTACATGTGTCAGGACTTATCTCGTCTGCAAGAATAATTTCATTTCTACTTGAGTTTCTAACCTTTCCAAACTCAACTTTAAAATCTACAAGTTTGATACCGACGCCTCTAAATAAACCGATTAAAAAATCATTAATTCTAAGTAGTTGTTTATTAATTTTTTCTATTTCATTTTTTTTTGCCCAATTAAACGCATAAATATGCTCTCTTGAAATTAGAGGATCTCCCAATTCATCATTTTTTAAACAGT
>CACIWH010000008.1 GCA_902590295.1 uncultured Pelagibacteraceae bacterium
AGAATGATATCAAAAAAAATGACGGCATTTGATTTTTATGGTCCAACGTGTGATAGCATGGATTACATGAAAGGTCCTTTTATACTTCCAAACAATATAAAGGAAAATGATTACATAGAACTAGGACAACTTGGTGCTTATGGTCTTACATTTAGAACACAGTTTAATGGTTTTTATTCTGACAAAATTTTTGAAGTTGAAGATGAGCCTGTAATGACTATGTATGATAAAGATAAAAGCAAAAGTTATTTGGTTGCTTAAAATCCTGTGAAAAAAACCCTAGGTCATAACAGTAAAAAAGATTTTCTAAATAAACCAGTTGAACATATTGATATAACGAAGTTTGATGCAAGACCTATAATTTCTTCAATGGAAAAAATGTCTTTTGTATCTCGAGAGACAGCTAATGCTGCAAAAATCTATAATGAAATGCTAAGTGAAAAGGATTGTGCTATTTTTTTGACATTAGCAGGTTCAACATCTGCAGCTGGATGCATGCATATTTATAGAGATTTAGTTAAATATAATATGGTCGATGCAATAGTCGCAACTGGAGCATCGATTATTGACATGGATTTTTTTGAGGCCTTAGGTTTTAAACATTATCAAGGCTCTCAGTTTCAAGATGACGCTGAATTAAGAAAAAATTATATCGATAGAATATATGACACTTATATTGATGAGGAGGAACTACAACATTGTGATAAAGTAATTGGAGAAATTGCTGATTCACTTGAACCACGACCCTACACATCAAGAGAATTTATCTTTGAACTTGGCAAATATTTAAAAAAAAATGCAAAGAAAAAAGGTTCTTTAATTGAAATGTCATATGACTACCACGTACCCATATTTTGTCCTGCATTCACAGACTCAAGTGCCGGGTTTGGGCTAGTAATGCATCAAGAAAAGAATCCAAAAAAACATATGACTATCGATTCAATAAGAGAATTTAGAGAATTAACTGAGATAAAGATAAGGTCCGAAGGGTCAGGCTTATTTATGATTGGTGGAGGCGTGCCGAAAAATTTTATTCAAGATACAGTAATTTGTGCAGAACTATTGGGTAAAGATGTAGACATGCATAAATATGCAATTCAATTAACAGTCGCTGATTCTAGAGATGGAGCCTGTAGCAGTTCCACTTTAAAAGAGGCAAGCTCCTGGGGTAAAGTTGATACTTCTAAAGAACAAATGGTTTTTGCTGAAGCTACAAGTGTATTACCTCTTATAGTGAGTGATGCTTACCATAGGGGTGAGTGGAAAAAAAGGAAAAGAAAAAACTTCTCAAAATTATTTTGATAAAATGACAAAAAAAACCAAGATTGGTTTAATTCAACTAAAAATTTCAAAAAATGTAGAATTAAACATAAAAAATTCTATTTCAAAAATTAAAGTTGCATCAAATAAAGGAGCTAAAATTATATGTGTCCCTGAACTATTTTTGTCTAAATATTTTTGTCAAACTGAAAAACATTCAAACTTTAAATTAGCCGAAAAAATTCCAAATAAAACAACTGATATTTTTTGCAAAACGGCAAAAGAATTTTCTGTTATTTTAGTTTTATCTTTGTTTGAGAAAAAAATTTCTGGAATGTACCATAATACAGTTCTCATAATTAACGAAAAAGGAAAGATAATTAATAAATACAGAAAAATGCATATTCCTGATGACCCAGGATATTACGAAAAATTTTATTTTACACCTGGCGATCTTGGTTTTAAAAGTACTAGAACAAAGTATTGCAATATTGGATCTCTTATTTGTTGGGACCAGTGGTTTCCTGAGGCAGCAAGAATAACAACTTTAAAAGGTGCAGATATTATTTTTTATCCTACTGCAATAGGATGGCACCCTAAAGAAAAAAAGAAATTTGGAAAAAAACAATTAGACTCGTGGATAACTATCCAGCGATCACATGCTATTGCAAATGGTGTATATGTTGCAGCAATAAACAGAGTTGGTATTGAAAGAAACGGTAAGACCAAAATTGATTTTTGGGGCAACTCATTTGTTTCAGATCCAAGTGGTAAAATTATTGGTAAATTAGGAAATAAAAAAGATGGTGTTCTAATCACGGAAATTGATTTAAGGAAAATTGAAAGTGCTAGACAACATTGGCCTTTTTTGAGAGATAGAAGAATTGATGCGTATAAAAGTATATTAAAAAATCCTAAAGATGAATAAAGCTATAAAAACTTGTAGCTTTATAATGCCTGGTGAATTTGAAAAACAAAAATCAGTATGGATTGTTTGGCCACATAATAAAAAAGATTGGCCAGGATATTTCAATAGTATTCCTGGAACTATTGCAAATATAATCTCTAAATTATCAATTTCACAAAAAGTAAAATTAATAATTCAAAAAAATGAAAATAAAAATGAAATTTCAAAATTATTAAGATTAAGAGGATTTAAAAAAACCAATGTTAAATTTTATAAAATTGATACAGATAGAATATGGATTAGAGATTCTGGTCCAATTTATGTGAAAGATCAAATTACCGGTAAAAAAACAATTCTTAACTTTAAGTTTAATGGGTGGTCGAAATATCAAAATTTTAAAAAGGATAACAAAATTCCCTCTAAAATATGTGAACTGACTAGGACAAAAAAAATAAATCCATATATAAATTATAATAAAAAAAAATATTACCCTGTCCTGGAGGGTGGAGCATTTGATGTAAATGGAAAAGGTTCAGTTTTATTAACTAAAGAATGTCTGTTAAGTAAAAAACAAGAGAGAAATCCGGGCTTAAAAAAAAAAGATTATCAGTTATTTTTAGGAAAATATCTTGGTATTAAAAACTTTATATGGCTTAATAGGGGTATTAAAGGTGACGACACTCACGGCCATATTGATGATATATCAAGATTTGTTACAAAAAACACAATAATGACTTGTTTTGAGACAAACAAAAAAGAAAGGAATTATAAAATATTAAATGAAAATCTAAAAATTTTAAAAAATGCAAGAGATACAAATGGAGAAAAATTTAAAATAATAAAAATTCCAATGCCGAAAGCTAAATATATTAACAAAGTAAGAGTTCCAGCAACTTATCTAAATTTCTTTATTGGAAATAAGGTAATACTCCTTCCAATATATAATGATAAAAAAGATATTAAAGTTTTTAAAATTTTCAAAAGATTTTTTAATAATAGAAAAATTATTACAATTGATTGCAGTAAATTAATCTGGGGTTTTGGGGCAGTACATTGTATGACACAACAAGAGCCAGATATTTGATTAAATAGGTTTTAAGGTTCTTAATAGTAAACGGAAAGGTATTAACATAATTAAAGCTAAAAATATTTTTACGCCCAAGTCGCCAAGTGATAATGTTATCCAAGGTACTCCGGTTCCATAAAACGAAATAGAAAAGAATAAAAACGTATCAACAGTTGAGCCTATTAGCGATGAAAATAAAGGAGCAACAAACCATGTTTTTCTCCTTAATCTATCAAAAACTTGAACATCTAACAATTGTGCAACTATAAATGCTGTTCCAGACCCAATCGCTATTCTAACTGAGATTAAATCAGAAAAATTTGTAGAAAATATAAGTGTAAATAATATTCCAATTGTGAAACCAAAATAAACAATCTTTCTAGCTATTGTTTTACCAAAAGACCTATTGGCTAAATCAGTAATTAAAAAAGCTATTGGGTAACTAAAAGCTCCGTAGGTTAAAATATTTTCCAATCCATAATATTTGACGGGAAACTGGACTAGAAAATTTGAAATTAGAACCACAAACCCCATTAAAAGGGATAAGGTTAAAAACAACTTATTCATTATGCTGATTTTTGGATTATGCTTTTTTTAATTTTTTTTAATCTTATAGATAAATTTTTTGATTTCACAGTTTTCATAAATTGATCAAAGCTTCCTTTTTTATCTATAGATCTCATTGCTGCATTAGAGACGGTTATCTTTAGTTTTTTATTTAATAATTCACTTTTAAAACTGACTTTTTTTACACTTGGTAAAAATCTTCTTTTAACCTTATTATTCGCATGACTAACCTTGTGGCCTTTCAAAGGTCTTTTTCCAGTTAATTCGCACTTCTTTGGCATGAGGAGAGTGTATAAATGTACATTTTGATTCAGTCAAGTTTATAATTTACCAATAATATCGGAATAATTTTTTATTTTTTTTTCCTTTAATATCTTTTTAAGTTCTTCATTAATTTTTATCGCAATTTTAGGTCCTCTAAAAACCATGCCTGTATAAAGTTGAACAAAATTAGCCCCACTCAAAAATTTTTTGTATGCAGTTTCTCCAGATTCCACACCTCCCACACCAATAATTTTTATTTGTCCATTTAGATTTTTAAAAAAATTATTTATCAATTTATTTGATATATCGTTCAAAGGTTTGCCAGATAAACCGCCTTTCTGAAATTTTTGATGGTCTTTCAGGTTATCTCTATTTTGATCAGTAGTATTTGAAACAATCAACGCATTGACTTTATATTGTATTAATATTTTAGATATATCTTTAACAATAGTGTTATCAATATCTGGTGAAACCTTTAAAGCAATTGGAATGTCGCTATTTAATTTTTTTTTTTCAGAAAAAATTTTATCTAATAAATTTCCTAATTCATCTAAATTATGAAAATCTCTTAAATTTTCTGTGTTAGGTGATGAAATATTAATTGTTATATAATCTGCTAATTTATGAAATTTATTAAATCCAATTAGATAGTCTTCTACTCTATCTTTGCTGTTCCAATTTGGCCCTATGTTTACACCAAGTATACCAATTGGTTTGTTTTTTTTTATTCTATCACTTACAACATCACTGCCTGAATTATTAAAACCAAGGCGATTTATTAAAGCTTTATCGTTCTCTAACCGAAATACTCTTGGTTTTTTGTTTCCATATTGTTTTAAAGGTGTGACTGTTCCCACCTCAACAAAACCAAAACCTAGATTAAATAATGAATTATAAACCTCAGCATCTTTGTCAAAACCAGCAGCAACCCCGATTGGATTTTTTATCTCTCTTCCAAATAATTCAGATTTTAAATATGAGACTTCTGAAATTTTTTGTTTTAAAAACAAATTTGTTTTAAGAGCCTTAATAGCTAATGTATGTGCCAATTCAGGATCTAATTTAAATATCAATGGTCTAATTTTATCGAACATTAATTTATTTTCTCTTTAATAAGTGAAATCATTTCCTTTCTTCCAAAAAAACTTATGAAAAACCCTAGCCTCGGACCATTTTCTACTCCGAAAACTACCTCGTAGATTAATTTAAACCATTCTCTAAGATTTTCCTTATAACCATTATTTTTTCCTACTGTATAAATTTCTGTTTGAATATCCTCAGGCTTCATATTGTCAGAACATTTTTCTAAGCTTGAAATTAAATCTAACAAAGCTTTTTTTTCTGAAATATTTGGTTTCTTATATTTTTTGTTTTGTTTAACGACATCGTTAAAGTATTTGATTGAATATTTTATTAAATTATTAAATATAGGAAAGTTATCTTTAGCAATGTCTTTTTTATAATTTTTTACAAATTTCCATAGCATTTCCTCAGATGTAGCATTGCTAGTTTCAACTAAATTTAAAAGCATTGAAAAACTCATGATGCTATCCTCAAAGGGAATTTTGCCGTTATGGACGTGCCATAAAGGATTGAGTAGCAACTCTCGTGCATCCTGTTTCTTACTTTTTTCGATTAGATCTAAATATTCATCTACGGCTTTGGGTACAATTTCTTTATATAATTTTTTTGCTCTTTTTGGATTTTGATACATAAACAAGGATAAGCTTTCTGGTGAAGCATAATTAAGCCATTCTTCAATAGTTACACCGTTTCCTTTTGACTTTGAAATTTTTTCACCTTTATCATCAAGAAATAGTTCATAGGCAAAACCTGAAGGATTATTTTTTCCTAAGAGTTTAATTATTTTAGTAGATAGAATTGCACTTTCAATTAAGTCTTTTCCATACATTTCAAAATCAATATCAAGGGTATACCATCTCATTGCCCAATCTACTTTCCACTGAAGTTTGCAATTACCATCCAAAATACTCGTCTCCAATTTTTTTCCATTATTATCAAAAATTAAAGATGAATTTTTTTTATTTATTTCGAGAATGGGTATTTCTAAAACTTGACCTGTTTCTTCACAAATAGGCAGAAATGGTGAATATGTTTTTTGTCTTTCTTTACCTAATGTAGGAATAATTATTTTCATTATTCCTTCGTAATTATCTAATATTTTTTTTAGTGTGTCATTAAAAAATCCAGATTTATATAAAGCCGTTGAACTCATAAATTTATATTTGAAGCTGAATTCATCTAAAAATTTTTTAAGCATTTCGTTGTTATGTTCCCCAAAACTTTTAAATTTTCCAAACGGGTCAGGAATATCTGTAAGAGGCTTATGTAAATTTTTTTTAAGTATATCTTTGTTTGGAACGTTATCCGGTATTTTTCTCAATCCATCTAAATCATCTGAAAACGTAATAATTTCTTTTGGTAAATCTGTTAAATAATTTAAGGCGTTAACTACCATACTTGTTCTTGCAACTTCTCCAAATGTTCCAATATGGGGTAATCCTGAAGGACCATATCCAGTCTGTAGTATTATTTTTCCTTTTTTGTCTATGTATTCTTTTCTTTCTTTAAGAATCTTTTTTGCCTCAACAAATGGCCATGAGTTTGACTTTTCTATATCTTCTTTTTTAATATTTATCATCAATTTAAAATATCTTGTATTTTAAGAACATATTTTATTCATATAATGTTGAAATTTATTTTCCATAAAATAATGTTCGTTAAAAATGTCCAATTATAAAACAGTATTTTTTACATTAGGGATTTTATTAATTATTTTAGGAGTGGCCATGATGGTTCCAGTGGTGTTCCAATTAATTTATGACGAATTTGACTATACTTTCATTACCTCTGGAATTATAACAATTACTTTCGGGATATTGTTTTTTCTCTCTAACATTGATCATTTAAAATTAATTAATACACAACAGGCTTTTTTGTTAACAGCTTTATCATGGTTGAACATTGCAACATTTGGATCTTTACCATTTTTTTTTTCTGAATTAAATTTATCAATTACAGACTCTTTTTTTGAAAGCATGTCAGGTATAACAACTACAGGAGCAACAATCTTAAATAATATAGAAAGCTCACCAAAAGGTATACTCATATGGAGGTCAATGCTCCAATGGCTTGGAGGGATTGGTGTAATTTTGATGGCAATTACTCTTATGCCGATTATGAATATTGGTGGAATACAATTATTAAAAATTTCCGCTTATGATAACTCTGAAAAGATATTACCAAAATCTAAAGAAATTTCTAAAAGACTGATTACTGTATATATAACTTTAACTTTTTTGTGTGCATTTTTTTATAAAATTTTTGGAATGAATACTTTTGATAGTTTGACACACTCTATGACAACGATAGCAACCGGAGGCTTTTCAAATTACGATCAGTCTATAGGATATTTTAATAATGCTTACATTGAGATAATTTCAATTATATTTATTTTGTTGGGCAGTATTCCTTTTATTTTATATATAAAATTTATTTCTGATGATAAAAAAATCATTTTTAAAGATGAACAGGTCAAACTATTTTTTAAACTAACTCTATTTTCAATATTGATATTATTTTTTTATCTTATTATAGTTAATAAGAGTGTATTTGAAATACATCTAAGATCAATAATTTTTAATGTAGTTTCAATCTTAACAGGTACAGGATATGTAACTAAAGAGTTTGATCAATGGGGAAATTTTCCATTGATTTTTTTCTTAATACTTATGTTTATTGGAGGGTGCGCTGGATCAACTACATGTGGAATAAAAATTTTTAGAGTTCACATTTTGTATTTTTTTATTAGAAATCAATTAATTAAAATTATCTATCCAAGAGGTATAATAAACTTAAAATACAATAATAGTAAGGTTGAGGATAAGCAGATAGCATCGATAATATCTTTTATATATCTTTATATTTTGATATTTTTTGTGTTGGCCTCAATGCTTACCTTAACTGGCTTAGACTTTATAACCTCAATTTCAGGTGCTGCATCATCTTTATCTAACGTTGGCCCTGGCTTGGGAAGTGAAATTGGACCAAATAGTAATTATTCTGGGCTTCCTGATCAATCAAAGTGGTTGTTATCAGCAGGGATGATTTTAGGAAGACTAGAAATTTTTGCAATACTAATAATTTTTTTACCATCTTTTTGGAGAAAATAAATGAATAGAAACTTTTTATATTTCTTTACTGAGAAACCATTAAAAATGATTTTGCTTGGTTTTTCATCAGGATTGCCAATACTTTTAGTTTTTTCTACTTTATCAGTATGGTTAACTAAAGCTGGTATTGAAAGAAGTACAGTAACACTTTTTAGTTGGGCTGGATTTGCATATGCTTTTAAATTTTTATGGTCGCCTTTAGTTGACAAAGTTAGCATTCCTTTTTTTTCTAGTATGGGACATAGGAGAAGCTGGTTGCTCTTGACGCAATTGTTAATAATTTTCACATTAGTTCTCACATCAATTAATGATCCTCAAAATAATATTTATATCACAGCTGTGTGTATTACCCTTGTTGCTTTTTTTAGTGCAACTCAAGATATAATAATTGATGCTTACAGGATTGAGTCTGTTGAACAAAAATTACAAGGATCATTATCATCCACATATATAGCTGGTTACAGAATTGGCATGCTTTTTGGTGGAGCTGGTAGCTTATGGTTAGCTTCATTATGGGGCGGTGATGTTTATGAACATGATGTTTGGAAAAAAGTATATCTAACTATGTCATTATTAATGTTAATAGGTATTATTGCGAATCTTATATCACTTGAACCAAAGCGAAAAAGGATATTTTCAAACAGAACAAATTCACACTTTAAATTTTTCATAAATATATTAATTTCAGTTATAATTTTTATATTAATTTATTCAAATATAACTAACCCTTTTCCAGACAGAAATTTATTAAGTTTTTTCTTTACAATATCAAGTTTAATCATTTGTTTTTTGTGTAGTAGTTTTTATATTTTTTTGATGGTTAAATTGAAATTTCAAGATAGCTCAATAATTAAAGAAAGTTACTTCAATCCAATTAAAAACTTTATAAATAGGTATGGAAAGCTTGCTATACTTATTTTGCTTTTGATATCACTTTACAGAATGGCGGATGTTGTTATGGGAGTAATGGCAAATATTTTTTACCTAGAAAAAGGTTATAGCATAGGTGAAATTGCAACATATTCTAAATTTTTTGGAGTTTTTGCTACAATTGCAGGAGGATTGTTTGGAGGATATTTTGCGATGAAATTTGGAACCATGATCACTTTGTTTATCGGTGCACTTATCGCGTCTTTAAGTAATTTACTTTTTGCTTGGTTAGCAACTACAGAGGCTAATATTAAATACTTAATTTCCGTAATTACAGCTGACAATATTTCCAGTGGATTTGCTGGAGCTGCATTTGTAATATACTTGTCTGGATTAACATCTGTAAAATTTACAGCTACTCAATATGCACTTTTCAGTTCAATTATGTTGTTTTTGCCTAAACTTATAGCAGGTTATTCTGGAGCTTGGGTGGATGTAATGGGTTATCAAGCATACTTTATAACTACCGCTTTAATAGGAATACCGGTTTTGTTTTTAATAGTATATATTTCAAAAGTAGCACCAATTAAATGATAAACAACTATCCAATAGTGAATATTTATGAAAAAAAATCTTTAAAATCAAAATTATCCTCACAGTTGATATATGGTGAAAGGTTTCAAATATTAAATAAAAAAAGAGGCTGGTTAAAAATTAAAACCTCTTACGATAAATATACAGGTTTTATAAAAAAAAGGAAATTTAAGAAAGATATCAATATAACACATAAAATTTCATCTTTATTTGCAAGAATATATTCAAAACCAAAAAATAAATATATACTAAGTACTAAATTACCATTTTGTTCATTAATTTCAGTAACAGAAAAAAAAAAAGAATTTTATAAATTTGAAAATTATTGGATTAAAAAAAAAGACGTTGTACCAATAAGCTACAAGAAGCAGACTTTCAAAAAAATTATAATTTTTAAAGATATTCCTTATAAATGGGGTGGTAAAACTTATAAAGGAATCGATTGTTCAGCTTTAGTGCAAATTTTTTTTAAATTTAATAATCAATACTGTCCTAGAGACACAAAAGATCAAATAAAATATTTTAAAAAACCAAACAATATTAAGAAGAATGCCATTATATTTTGGAAAGGTCATGTTGCGGTTTGTCTAACAAAAACTCTGTTAATACATGCTTATGGACCAAAAAAAAAAGTTCTTTTTATGAATGTAAAAAAAACAATAAAACTAATAAAAAAAACAGCTAAATTAAACGTAATTGGAATTAGATAAATGGACGTTCAAGATTTAAAAAATAAATTTGAAGAGTTAAAAAAAAGATTTTTAGAAAAAAAATATGATGAAGTTATAAAGGAATGCAATCTAATTTTAAAAAAAAATAAAGTTGATGTTTTTTATAATCTATTATGTCTCTCGTATAATAACAAAAATGACATCACAAAAGCTATTAATGTGATGGAATTAGCTTTAAAAAATAGTCCAAATAATATTGATTTTTTAAATAATTTAGGGATGTTTTATTCAAATATTTATCAATACAAAAAAGCAGAGGACTGCTACAAAAAAGGGCTTAAAGTCGATAGTAATAATTTGAGTTTGTTAAATAATTTGGCAAATTTAAAAAAAAATTTGGATCAAAATGAAGAAGCAATTTCTATTTATGAAAAAATCTTATTAGTTAAGCCTGAAGAACTTGCGATAATGTACAACTTAGCAGGTCTTCACAACAGTTTAGGTAACTTTGAAAAATCAAAAAAATTATATTTAAAGATGTTAGACCTTCAGCCTAAATTTACAGAAGCAGATAGAATGATTTCTCAAATGGAAAAGTACAATTCTCAACATGAACATTTTTTTAGCTTAAGGGAAAAGTTATCAACAATGGAGCTTAACGATAATTCATTACTACATTTACATTTTGCTCTCGGAAAAGCATATGGTGACCAAAATAAATATTCAGAGGCTTTTGAAAATTACAAAAAAGCAAATGACTTATCAAAAAAAATTAGCAATTATAATTTTGAGCAGGATAAAAAAAGATTTAACTCAATTAAAATTAAGTTTAAATCTTTAAATAATATTAAATTAAAAAATGAAACTAGAAAATTTATTTTTATAATTGGCATGCCAAGATCAGGGACATCTTTAACTGAGCAAATTTTATCATCCCATAAAAATGTAGTTGGTGGTGGTGAGTTACCTTATATACAAAAAATTTATAACGATTATTTTAAATCTAATGAAAATTTAAGTGAAAATGATTTGTTAAATTGTAGAAATGATTACTTAGACTATATATCTAATATTGATAACTCTGAAAAATATTTCACAGATAAAGCGCCATTAAATTTTTTTTATATAGGATTTATCTTAAAGTTTTTACCAAATTCAAAATTTATTAATATTAATAGGAATCCCATAGATAACTGTTGGTCAATTTATAAAAATTATTTTCCTACAAAAATAAGCTTTGGAAATGACTTAAGCGATTTGTCAAATTATTATAAATCTTATGAAAATTTGATGTTTTTTTGGAAAAGTCTCTTCCCAGATGATGTGTATGATCTAAAATATGAAGATTTGGTTAACAATACTAAAGATGAAGTTAAAAAATTATTAGAATTTTGTTCTTTAGACTGGGATGACAACTGTTTGCAACACCACAAAAATAAAAGGGTTATAAAAACAATCAGCTTTAATCAAGCAAGAAAACCAATATATAACACATCGCTTAAATCATATAATGGGTACGAAAGTTATTTAACTGGGCTAAAAGATTTGAATTAAAATAAATCTCTACCAAAATTAGGTTTAGATACATCTTGTTTTAAATTAATTATTTGTTTCCGAACTTTTTTTGAATTCTTCAATATCTTTAAAACGTTTGTATTATTTTGATTTTTAATAAGTTTTTTAAAATTTTTTAAATTTCTTATAAAGATATTTATTGAATCAATAATATTATCTTTGTTTTCAAAGAAAATATCACGCCACATTATTTCATTAGATGCTGCTGTTCTAGAAAAATCTCTCAGACCCCCAGCGCTATATTTTATAATACTTTTTTTATTTTTCTTTTGAAAATCAATAGCTGTTTTCACTAGATTGTATGCAATTAAATGCGGTAAATGACTAGTTATTGAAAAAATTTTGTCATGATCAATAGAATTCATAAATATAATTTTTGATCCAAGTTTCTTCCAAAATATTTCAATTTTTTTTACGTTTTTTTTAGGTTTATCATTACCTTTCAAAATTATACACCACTTGTCTTTAAATAAATTTTTATCACCAAACTCTGGTCCACTTACTTCTGAGCCAGCTATTGGATGGCTTGGAATAAATATTTTTTTTAATTTTTTATTTTTATTAATTAAATTTTCAATATTACGTTTGGTTGAACCTGTGTCTGTTATTAGATTTTTTAACGAAATATACCTTAGCAACTTTTTAATCAAATTATTATATTGACTCATATGTGTTGAGAGTACAATCAAGTCCATATTGGAAACTTTGTGGTCTATCTTATTAAGAAATTTAATTTTCTTATCAATTTTTTTTATCAAAGAAATATTTTTTTTTGATTTTTCAAATATATAAATATTTTTTGAGATTTTTTTACTTAATGAACCTCTTAAGATAGATGAGCCAATCAGACCACAACCAATGATTAATATATTGCTAAACATTTTAGAATATTGACTTTAGTGTTTTTAGAAAAAAATTGTTTTCTTTGGAATTTCCTATTGTTACTCTTAATTTATTTTTCATACCATATACTTCAAGGCTTCTAACAATAATACCTTTTTCTTCAAGTTTTTTTTTGAATTTTAAGGCAGAAATTTTACACTTATCAAAATTTAATAGCAAAAAGTTCGCAGAAACTTTATTTGTATTTATATTATTTTTTTCTAAGTTGTGTTTAAGTTTTTCTGCCCATTTTTTATTATGTTTAATTGATTTTGATATAAATATTTTATCTTTAAGTGACTCTATAGCCGATAACTCTCCTATTTTTGTAATATTAAATGGTGGTTTAATGTTCATCAACGCTTTTATTATTTCTTTTGACCCGTACCCCCACCCAACTCTTAAAGAAGCCAGTCCATAAATTTTAGAAAATGTCCTTAAAATAAAAACATTATTTTTGTTTTTAAATAAATTTAGTCCAGACTTATAATCTTTATTTATCATATATTCTTCATAAGCGTCATCGACAACTAACAGAATATTTGACCTTAGCCTTTTCCTTAAATTTTTTAATTCTAATGCAGACAAATAAGTTGCTGTTGGATTATTAGGATTTGCTAAAAAAACAATTTTAGTTTTTCGAGTTACTTTTTTTAATATATTGTCTACTGATACTTTAAAATTTTCTTCATCGGCATAGACAACTTTGGCCCCAATTATACCTGAATAAATTCTATACATTAAAAAACTATATTTTGGGACAATTACTTCATCTGATTTTGTCAAAAATAGTTGACAAATCATTTGAATTATTTCGTCTGAACCAGAGCCACAAATTATCTGGTCGAAATTACATCTAAATTTTTTTGAAATTTCCTTGCGTAAACTTTTAGATTTTGAGTCAGGATATTTAGATAACAAATTAATTTTTGATAATTTTTTTTTTACTCTTGGCGAGAAACCTAATGCAGATTCATTTGCTGATAATTTAATTACTTTTTTTTTGTTAAAAAGCACTGACCTACCAGGTTTGTAACTTTTTACTCTGATTTTCCGAAATATAACTTTTTGCATAATGATATATATAAATAATAATAAAATAATTGAAATAAAATTAAACAACGATCAGTTGTAATTGACATAATTGATAACTTGCTATAGAAGATCTTTGCGCTGATTTAACTGAATTGCGAGCGCTTTAAAAAAACCGCTAAATAAGTTTTTTTCCTCACAATTCACATCAGATAATATGAACGAATTTAACGATATAAAAAAAATAATTATTAAAAAACCACTAAAATTAGATTGCGGGGTTACTATTGCAGATTATCCTCTTGCTTATGAAACTTATGGAAAGCTCAATCAAGATAAAGATAATGCTATAATGGTGTTTCACGCACTCACTGGAGATCAGTTTGCGTCAGGTAAAAATCCAGTAACTAATAAGGATGGATGGTGGTCATATGTGATTGGTCCAAATAAAGCACTTGATACAAATAAATATTTTATAATATGTGCAAATGTTATTGGTGGCTGTATGGGGTCCTATGGTCCTAGCTCCATAGATAAAAAAACTGGAAAAAAAATTGGTATTAACTTTCCGGTTATAACAATAAACGATATGGTTAATGCACAATTTAATTTACTTGATCATTTTAAAATAGATAAATTATTTTGTGTCACTGGTGGATCTATGGGTGGAATGCAAGTTTTACAGTTCATTGCTAACTACCCAGATAAGTCAAAAATAGCTATTCCTATAGCATGTTCTGCTAGTCACTCAGCTCAAAATATTGCATTTAACGAATTAGGTAGACAAGCAATAATGGCAGATGAAAACTGGAAAAATGGTAATTATGATTTAGAAAATAAGTCTCCTGCTAAAGGATTGTCTGTTGCAAGAATGGCGGCCCACATAACATATTTATCAAAAAAAGGTCTTCAGGAAAAATTTGGCAGAAAACTTCAAGAGCGAGACAAAATTAAATTTGGTTTTGATGCCGACTTTCAAATTGAGAGTTATCTTAGATACCAGGGATCAATATTTGTTGATCGTTTCGATGCAAATAGCTATCTTTATATAACAAGAGCTATGGATTATTTTGATCTTAGCAAAAATTCTAACGGTGATCTTTCAAAAGTATTTAAAAATACAAAAACCAAATTTTTTATCATTTCATTTACCTCTGACTGGCTGTATCCAACAGCTGAAAATAGAGAAATAGTAATTGCCTTAAATGCGATAAATGCAGATGTAGGATTTTTAGAGGTAAAATCTGACAAAGGTCACGACTCTTTTTTATTAGATGTTCCTGATTTTCTAAATGCATTAAAGAATTTTGTTGATAACTCATATAAAAAATAATTATGAAAGAAGAATTTAAAATCATCGCAAACTCTATTCAAAAAGAAAAATCAATTTTAGATGTTGGTTGCGGAGATGGTGAACTGATGAAATTTATTTACGAAAATATATCTAAAAAAATTAGAGGCGTAGAAATATCTAAAGATAACGTTCAAAAATGCATTCAAAAGGGGCTTACCGTAATTGAAGGTAATGCTGAGATGGATTTACAACAATTTCCTAGTAATAGTTTTGATTACGTTATTTTAAGCCAAACCTTGCAAGCTTTTTTAAATCCCGAAAAAGTAATAAATGATTTATTAAGAATAGGAAAGACATCAATTGTAACAATACCAAATTTTGGATTTTGGAAAGTGAGATTTAACTTGTTATTTAAAGGAACAATGCCTGTTACTAAAACGCTACCAAATGAGTGGTATAATACACCCAATCTCCACATGTGCTCAATTAAGGACTTCGTAAACTTTTGTAATGACAGAAAAATAAATTTATTTAAATCTTTAGCTCTTACAAATAATAAAGTATCTTCAATTAATAAGTTTAATTTAAATTTTAAAAATTTAACTTCTGAACTTGGTATTTTTTTAATAGAAAAATGATAAAAGTTGAAATTGTAAAATGTTTAAAAGATAATTTTTCATATATAGTGCATAATAATAATGAGGCACTAGTTATAGACCCAAGCGAATCTGGTCCACTTATTAAATCATTAGAAAAATTAAATCTAAAATTAAAATATATTTTAAACACACATCATCACTTTGATCATATAGATGGAAATTTAACATTAAAAGAAAAGTACAAGTGTAAAATAATTGGTTTTATAGATGATAAAAAAAGAATACCAGGCATAGATATTTGCCTCAAAAATGAGGAGATATTTAAAGAAGGCGATTTTCAATTTAAAACTTATCATACTCCAGGTCACACCTCAGGTCATATTTGCTATCATTTTTTCAATGACAAAATATTGTTTACAGGAGACACTTTATTTTCATTAAGCTGCGGAAGGTTATTTGAAGGAACATATGAAGATATGTTCAGATCATTAGCATTAATTAAAACTTTTGATAAAGAAACTTTAATATATTGTGGGCATGAATATACGTTAAGTAATGCAAAATTCTGTATTGAGCATGATCCGGATAATAAAAATCTTAAAAAAAAAATAGACTTAATTAATAAAAATTTAAAGGCAGGAATACCAACAATTCCATCTATTTTAAAAGAAGAACTAGAATGCAACATATTTTTAAAGGCAGAAAATATTGAAGCTTTCTCAAAACTCAGGGATTTAAAGGATAATTTTTAGCTTATTAATCTTGACTATAAAAGAGCTAATTATATATTGCATTTAATTTTTAAGGATAAAACATGTCTTTTGCGATAATACAAACTGGCGGAAAACAATATAAAGTTAAAGCTGGAGAAATAGTTAAAATAGAAAAATTTGGAGATCAAAAACCAAATTCTATAATTGAATTTAAAGAAATACTTGCCTACGGGGATGATAAAAATATTGAGGTGGGTTTGCCTACTGTTCAAGGTGCAAAAGTAGAAGCCGAATTTTTAAAAAATGCTAAAAATAGGACAGTTATAATATTTAAAAAAAGACGAAGAAAAAATTCTAGAAGAAAAAACGGTCACAGACAGCAATACTCGTTAATTAGAGTTAATAAGATAATGTCAAAAGATGGGAAAGTATTGTCTGAGGCTGAAAAAATTAGTAAAGTAAAAAAAGAAAAAAAGACTGAAATTAAAAAAGATAAGTAAAATAAATTATGGCAACAAAAAAAGCAGGTGGATCCTCTCGAAACGGAAGA
Organism: uncultured Pelagibacteraceae bacterium; assembly: GCA_902590295.1. Next base: position 17,038 of record CACIWH010000008.1, read on the forward strand.
GATAGTGCTGGTAGAAGATTAGGTGTAAAAAAATACGGTGGCCAATTCGTTATACCTGGCAATATAATAGTTAGGCAAAGAGGAACTAAAATTTTTCCAGGCCAAAACGTTGGTATGGGCAAAGATCATTCTATTTTCTCGGTTGTTAAGGGTAAGGTTGTTTTTAAAAAAAGTAAGTCAGATAGAACTTACGTTTCAGTAAAACCCAATTAAATTCATACAACATAAACAAAAGTTGTATTATGAAATTCCTAGATCAAGTAAAGATATTTGTTAAAGCTGGTAATGGTGGCTCAGGATCACCAAGCTTTAGACGTGAAAAATTTATTGAGTTCGGAGGTCCAGATGGAGGTGACGGGGGCAAGGGTGGCTCTGTTGTATTAAAATCAGAAAGAAATTTAAATACATTAATCGATTATAGATATCAACAACATTTCAAAGCGAAAAGGGGTGGTGATGGTAAAGGAAAAAATCAAACAGGGAGAGGTGGAAAAGATTTATTCTTATCTGTTCCAATTGGGACTCAAATTTTTGAAGAAGATAACAAAACTTTACTTTTTGATTTCAAAAAAGAAAAAGATGAATTTACTGTTGCTGTAGGAGGTCGAGGTGGTTTTGGAAATACCAGATTTAAATCATCTACAAATAGAGCTCCGAGAAAATTTACAAAAGGTACAAAAGGTGAGGAATTTTGGATTTGGTTACAACTTAAAACGATTGCTGATATTGGAATAATAGGTTTACCAAATGCAGGTAAATCAAGTTTACTTGCTTCAATAACCTCTGCAAATCCCAAAATTGCTAATTATAAGTTTACAACTATAAATCCTAATCTAGGTGTTGCAATGTATGATAATAAAGAGATTACATTAGCAGATATACCAGGATTAATCGAAGGAGCACACACTGGCGTCGGTTTAGGTATAAAGTTTTTAAAACATGTAGAAAGATGTAAAACACTATTACACTTAATTGATGTTTCTGAGGAAGATTTGGTTAATTCTTATAAACAAATTAGAAAAGAATTAGGTGAGTATAGTAAGGAATTATTAAAAAAAAAAGAAATTATAGTGTTAAATAAAGTCGATTTATTATCACAAAAAGAGCTCAAAAATAAAAAGATGAAATTTGAGGAAAAATTAAATAAAAAAGTTATTCAATTATCTACTTTTAACAAAAAATTAATATCAAATTTAAAAATAAAGTTGCTTAAAAATGTATCTTGAAAATTCCAAAACCATTATTGTTAAGATAGGATCGTCATTAATTATTGATGACAAAAAAATTATCAGAAAAAAATGGCTATTGGAGTTCGCAAAAGATATTAAAGCTTTAAGAAAAAAAAATAAGAATATTATTATAGTAAGCTCAGGTGCAATTGCTCTTGGTTGTAAGAAATTAAATATAACAAAGAAAAAACTTAAAATAGATCAAAGTCAAGCCGTAGCATCTGTAGGACAAATCGAGTTAATGAATTTATTTAAGGAAATATTCGCTATTCAAAAAATTAATATTTCCCAAATATTGCTTACACTAGAAGATACTGAAATAAGAAGGAGGGCTATAAATGCTAAAAGGACGATTGAAAATTTATTTAATCTTAATTTTTTACCGATAGTTAATGAAAACGATACTATTGCTACTTCAGAAATAAAATATGGAGATAATGATAGACTAGCCTCAAGAGTTGCTCAAATTTCTGATGCAGATTGTCTTGTGTTATTATCAGATGTGGATGGACTTTATACAAAAAATCCAAAAATTCATAAGCATGCTAAATTGATAAATAAGATTGAAAAGATAGACCAAAATATAATTAAATTAGGTTCTGGAAAAACTAGTGAATATGGATCAGGGGGTATGAGGACTAAAATTGATGCAGCTAAAATATGTGCGCTCTCAGGATGTAAAATGGCAATAGCAAACGGATTAAAAGAAAGGCCTTTGAGTAATATTTTAGATAAAAAATTATGTACTTGGTTTATTCCTGAAATTTCTAAATTAGATGCTAGAAAAAAGTGGATTGCCAGTACGTTACATGCAAAAGGATATTTAAAGATTGATGAAGGTGCTGAAAATGCATTAAGTAAAGGTAAGAGTTTGCTGGCTGCAGGTGTAAAGAGCGTTGAAGGTTCATTCAAAAAAGGTGATCAAATAAAAATAATTAGTAAAAATGATAAAGAGCTAGCAATAGGCCTGAGTTCATTTTCATCTGAGGAAATTGACAAAATAAAAGGTCATCAGTCAAATAAAATTGAAGAATTAATAGGTTACAAAACAAAAACTGAAGTTGTTCACAAAGATGATATGGTGGAAATCTAGAATGAAAAAATATTTACAAAAATTAGGTCAAAATTCTGTTAAAGCAAGTTTAGAAAAAGTGGATACAAACACAAAAAATAAAGTTTTATTGAAATTCAGTGGCTTAATAAAAAAAAATTTAAATAAAATACTTAAACAAAACAAAAAAGATATTAAATATGCCAAAATAAAAAATATTGACAAAAATTTAATTGCAAGACTCGAGTTAGATAAATTGAAGCTTAGTTCTATAAATAAAACAATAATTGAAATAACTAAATTAAAGGACCCAATTGGGGTTATTTTAGATAAATGGAAAAGACCAAACGGTCTAAAAATTAAAAAAATATCTATTCCAATTGGTGTCATTGGTGTGATTTATGAGAGTAGGCCCAATGTAACTGTTGATCTATCTTGTCTTTGTTTTAAATCAGGTAATTCAGTAATCCTCAAGGGTGGTTCAGAAGCTTTTTTTACTAATAAAATATTTGTTAAACTATTTAGAAAATCTCTCAAGGCTAATAAAGTGAATATGAATTATGTTCAATTTATTGAAACAAAAGATAGAAATGTTGTTAGCTCTCTTCTAAAAGATATGAGAAATTATATTGATGTTATGATTCCTAGAGGAGGTAAAAACCTTGTTAAGAAAGTCAAAGAATTATGTAATGTTCCAGTAATAGGTCACTTAGAAGGTATTTGTCACACATTTATAGATAAAAAAGTAAATACAAAAATGGCAAGGAATGTTGTTTTAAACGCAAAAATGAGAAACGTTAGCATATGCGGAGCTACTGAAACTTTATTAATTCACAAAGATTGTCCAAAAAAAGAAATTAATTTGATACTTAACGAATTAAAAAATAACAATTGTTTAATATACGCAGATAATAAAGTCAGAAAAATTTTTAGTGGTAAACTTAAAAAAGCAACTAATAAAGACTGGAGTAAAGAATATCTTGATTCAAAAATCTCTGTTAAAATTGTTAAAAATGTTGATGAAGCAGTTCAACACATAAATAAATTTGGCACAATGCATACCGACTCTATTATTACAAATAACCCTGTAAATGCTAATTATTTCGTAAGAAATGTAAAAAGTTCCATAGTTATGCATAATACATCAACTCAATTTGCTGATGGAGGAGAACTAGGCTTTGGTGGAGAAGTTGGAATATCTACAAACAAGTTACCACCAAGAGGTCCTGTAGGACTAAATCAATTAGTATCGTTTAAATACCACATAGCTGGAAATGGCCAAATCAGAAAATAAACTCATAGATAAAATAGGTATATTGGGAGGCACATTCGATCCACCTCATAAAGGACATTTGAAAATTTCTCAAATAGCAAAAAAAAAATTTAATTTAAAAAAGATAATTTGGGCTATAACAAAAAAAAATCCATTTAAAAAAAAAAGTTATTTTGATTTAAACAAAAGAATAAAAC
>CACIWH010000009.1 GCA_902590295.1 uncultured Pelagibacteraceae bacterium
TAAAGAAAACACCAAAATTGACTATACTGAAGAGTCATTAGACGATTTATGTGAGGAATGTAAAAAAAGTGACGAAAGTGTTACACATAATCTAATACTTACAGGATTTAAAATTTGTAAATCCTGTAGAGTTTCTAAAACAATATTTCCAATTTAAGTAACATTGCTTATTGGCAAGGTATCCATTCTACTCATAACAAAAGACACTGATAATATAGCTAGTATTAAAAAAGACAAAAATATAATTCCAAAAGATTTAAAATTAGATTTTAATTGTAATACTTCCCTTGTTGAAATTATAAGAGATGCAAAAATCCATAGTTGAGTAAGAAATATAACTGGCATTACCATAGTTGGCGTAATAGCGAAAAATCTTAATAGGCCAGGAGCATGAGCGAAACCTACGGCTATTAGTATTTTTTTAAATGGAACCTTAGTATCTTTGTCTGGAAATAGCTTTACTCCAATTACAAATATAAATATTGCCCAAACAAACCAAGTAAAAATAGCAGTAATCGCAGATAAACCAATCGATGTTTTGTAAAATGTGTTTGCAGCAATAGCTCCAGCTACTCCATCTAAAACCATAACAAGAGCCGAAAAATATATTGCTGCCTCACCAAAACTCTTACTTTCTCTATAAAGATTTTTATCGAGCTTAATTGATCTAAATACGATGCTTAAAAATTGTGCAAACATTACTTTTTATTTTTTTTTTCAATTAATGAAACTATTAAAGGAAATATTAACAAAATAATAGCAATAATGATACTTGCGATTATTATGACAATTTTTGTCATATAAAACAGATAAATTATAAAAATCTACTTCGCAACTTCCCTAGTGTTTGGATTATAAGACTCTGTAAAAGGAATATCCACAACAACTGCATCAACAGGATTACTTCCTTTTTCACAATATTTTTTAGGTAAGTGAACTTTAAATTTATCACCCACATTACCTTTAGGAAATCCATTTTTGTTAATCGTTCCATCAAATGGAACATAACCCATTGCAATATTTGTACCTTTTTCTGGATGATACCAAGGCGATGTAACAAAACCGATTGGATTTTTTCCATCTTTCGATATTAGCCAAAAATCTGGGGCATACTCTTCAATTGGTTTTCCACCTAGTTCCATACCAACTAATTGAAGTTTGTAAGGTTTTTGTCCATTTAATAATTCTTTTTTCATATTTTCTAGTGCTTCTTTACCAATGTAATCTCCTTTTTTAGCCCATTCACCTTTTCCTGATAATGAAACTTGATAGCCTAAATTACATTGAAATGGATTATGTTCATTGTCCATATCCTGACCCCAAGATAAAATTCCAGCTTGAATTCTTCTGTGATGCGCAGGAGCGATAACCATTAATTTATGTTTTTTACCTGCTTTTAAAACTGCATTCCACATATCTTCTGCGTAAAGTGTTGCGTTTCTTAAATATATTTCATAACCCGCTTCACCAGAAAAACCAGATTGAGAAATTACACAACTTCTTCCACCAACTTTTGCTTCAGCTAATCCATAATAAGGCATATTATCTAAATCAACTTGCTTACCAATTAAGTCGTTCATCAAAGCTTTTGATTTTGGACCTTGAATTTGCACAGGACATGCATCTATTTCATCTATTTCAACATTAAATCTTTTATCTGCATTTACTCCTTGTAGATATAAGCCTATATCACTGTCTGACAAACTAAACCAAAACTCATCTTGTGAAATTCTTAATAAAATTGGATCATTAAGAACTCCACCTTTATAATTACAAAGAATTACATATCTAGCTCTCATCGGTGAAATTCGAGTTGCATCTCTTGTAATTACATAGTCAGTAAATTTTTCTGCATCAGGACCTTTAACTCTAATTTGTCTCTCAACAGCAACATTCCACATTGTAACGTGATTTTTAATAGCCTTATACTCAACCATCGCTCCACCTTTTTCAGGTTTTACATATCCACGTGGGTGATAAATTCTGTTATAAACTGTTGCTCTCCAACATCCTGCCTTCATTGATAAGTGCCAGTACGGAGATTTTCTAACTCTTGTTGACATTAACAATTCTACTTTTGTTGGACCGCTTTGTCTTAAGTTATATGGAACGTGTCTGTCTGATTGATCTACTTTTGTAGTATGTGATACTTTTGAATAATCGACTTTTTCAATAATTCTGCTTGGTGATAATTTTCCGTTGGACTTTTTTTTTGTTTTTTTTCTTTTTTTAGGCATAGTTATTTTCCTTTAGCCAGTTGTTTGTTTCCTTAAGCCCACCAAATGTGTAGATGTGAAAATGTTTTGTATGCTCTTTTATTTTATCTACAAGATCATTTGGGTCTTTTGGTTTTAATAAATCAATTGCCCTACTAAAATTGGATTTAATAAAATTTATAGAATTTTTTGCTCCTACAATATTTGCAAACTTAATTAAGCTTGATATTTTCATAGGTCCAGTAATTCCAACATGAACTGGGACAGACTGTTTAGAAATAAAATCAATAATTGGTTCTGACTGCATTAACCATTGGGTTACTATGTAATCAGCATAAGGCTTTTTATCAATCATTGCTTTTTCTAACACTTCGTCGGATATATCAGGACTCCCCTCTGGATGTCCAGCAATTCCTATCTTCATTTTCTCAAAATAACCAGTCTCTAAAAGCTGGAAAGAACTATCAAATTTCCCCATAGGCTCTCTGCCACCACCGATTACAAGAGCTTGTTTTACCCCGCCGTCTTTACACATTGTTACATATTCTTTTAGTTGTGCTTCGTTCGCCATTGACCTAGCTGGAAAATGAGGAACAGGGTTAAAACCTTTTTTAACTAAGTTAACTGCTTGTTGAGCTGTCTCTTTAAAATCGCCACCAGGTAGCATAGTAATGTAGACGTCTTTTAGAGCTGGCAAGGTATCTAGATTTGTTTTTGGTCCGATTTCTATAGAAAAATTCATTCGGGGATCATTATTTATTTTGAATTATCTGTCTATATAAATATTGACGTCATAAAGTCAGATTTCGAGGTCTCTCTTTATATCTATAAATATTGAAATTTATCTATTATATAAGTCTTAAATTTGCTTATGAAAATAATACTAATAATGGGCCTACCCGGCGCAGGAAAAACAACTTTGGCTGATGAACTAGCCCCCATGTTACAAGCTAAAAGACTTAACGCAGATGAAGTTAGGAAAGCTGCAAATGACTGGGACTTTTCACCAGAAGGTAGAACAAGACAAGCAAAAAGAATGGCAGACTTTGCTTTAAAGTTAAAAGAAGAGGGCAATTTCGTTATTGCAGATTTTATTTGTCCAACACCAAAGGCAAGAAGTTTGTTTCCAGCAGATTATACAGTTTGGGTTGATACTATTCAAAAAGGTAGATTTGAGGACACTAATCAGATGTTTATAAAACCTGAAAAATATGACTTTCATGTAACCTCTCAAGATGCCAAAAATTGGGCACCTAAAATATTTGAAGATATAAAAAAATAATTTAAAATTTTTTATGAATTTTTTTATAAAATTATTCATATTTTATATATTAATACCTCTATCAACTTCATTTGCAGGCATGGTAACTTTTAATCAAAAAGCAATAGTCAATGATAATAGTGGTAATCATGGACCTCTTTCGAGTGATGCTGATTTTGGGGTTGCATCTGGTATTGAGTTTAATGTTGATGGAACAAAAATGTTTGTAAGCATGGCTCAGGTTGGAGATGGCGATCCAAAAGACCATACACGAGTAATAAACAGCTATAATTTATCTATACCATACGACGTTTCCTCTTTATCCTATGCCGGTGACAGTGAAATCTGTGAATTTGAATTAGACGAGGAAGATTCTTCTCATGTAATTTACGACTTAGAATTAAGTAATGATGGAATGAAGATGTTATTAGTTACAAGGGTTAGACACAGTAGTGCTGACCACGATAAAGCTTATGTATTTGATTTAGACTCTCCATACGAAATTTCAACTTGTACCCAAAGTTCAGAAACTACAGATATCGATAGTCCTACTTTTACAGACGGGAGTAATGCTGGTGAACACGCTAACACAACAAATCACATGCTTCAAAGTATAGAGATCAATAATGATGGTTCTAAATTATTTTTACTTTTTACAAATTATACTGCAGGTAGTGATGGTACAGGTGTTGGAGGTAGATTGTTGGAGTATAATCTTGCAACTCCATATGATTTAACAGCATCATCTTTATCACTAGTCCTTAATGCTGGTATTGCATTTAGTGACGATACTTCCTTAGGTATAGACAATCCAGCAGGAATGAGATTTAGCCCTGATGGGAAAAGATTATTTATTACCAGTCATGCTCATGGGGGAGTTAAAAGAGTTTCACAAGTTTCACTTTCGGTTGCTTTCGATACTTCTTCGTTTGTTTTTGATGGATCATTCGTGTTAGATGTAAGTAATCCTGAAATAGACAACACCACTAAAAATGATCAACCAAGAGGAATTTCATTTAACGCGAGTGGGATGAAAATGTACATATCAAGTGATCGAAGCCAAAACGACGATGAGGTTTATGAATATGATTTAGTTTGTCCATTTAATATAATTGAAGGAAAGTGCCCATCAATTACTGAGAATAATGATAGACATGGTTTAGCAATAGCTCAAATAGAAATTGCTAAAAGAACCATTGATCATTCAACTGATACTGCTTTAAATAGATTGAAGTGGATTAGAAGAAACAAAGACAAACAAAATTTATCAAACTTAAATATTGATATCAATTTTACAAATGAAAGATTAGCCTCTTTAACAGAATTAGTTAAAACTACTGCAGCTAAAAAGAAAACAAATTCTGATAAGGACCAAGATGTTTTTTATTGGAGCGAGGGAAGTATTTCAGTTGGTAAAATTGGAGATACTAGCGTTTCGTCATCTAGAAAAATTGACACTAACGCAATTACATTTGGATCAGACAGATTTACTAAAAATAACGGAATAAGAGGTCTAGCCTTTAGATTTGGTAAAAACAATGTGGATGTAGGAAATGCTGGAAGTAATTTAGATACAGATACATATAATATTACTTACTATGATACCTCACCTATAAAAGATGATACAAAGTTTTTAGATAAAATTTTCGGCATCGGTAAATTAAATTCAGATTTATTGACTGTTCTTGATGGTAAGAAATTAACAGCCAAAAGAAATGGTCATCAAATGTATGGAACATTTAGAATAAAAGACGAAATAAAAAAAAATAATCTTATTATGATTCCTTATGGAAGATTAGATGTTGGCCACACTATATTAGGATCTTATGCAGAATCTGGTCAAGGCGCCATAGAGGTTGAAAAACAACATATTAGGACTAAAAAAATTAGAGCAGGACTATCAGCTATCGAGGATTTATCCAATGATAAATACACTCTCAAGAGACATGGTAAATTAGAATATGTTGCTGATATCGATCGATCCTCTAATTTCAAATATACTTATGTTGGAGATAGAAGTGCTACATTAAATGACACATTGCATTCAGAAGCTATACACAACATCAATGGTGAAATTGGTATTGATATAGTTCTGCCTGATAGCTTTAGTATATTTTTAATATATGAACGTAATCAAGCAATCGATGCTAGCCATACTGATAAAATTCACATTGCCATTGGATACTTGCCTAATAAAGATACTAACTATGCTTTTTCAATTGAAGGTTCAGAAAATTTGTTATCAAAATTAGAACTTAAAAAAAATGTTAACGGATTTAATTTGATTTTTAATGTTAAAGATAATTTAACAAATACAGGAGATAATAGAGAGGCTAATATCGCATTAAATAAAGTCTTTTAATTTCTATTATATCCCTTAAAAATTCAAAAAATATTAATTATGAAAATTTTAAAAAAAATCCTATTTGTATTTTTTCTATTATTTCCAATTTCTAATTCCTTTGGAGAAATGGTTACCCATGTACAAACTAACACATTTCTTGACGGTCCTCATACGTCTGGTAGTGATGAAGATAACGATAACGATAAGCAAAGTCGTCAGATTCAAGGAATTCATTTTAATGATGACGGAACGAAGCTGTTTACAACTTATGCCCAGAAACCAGTATTAGATGGTGTCAGAGACACATTTCAATATGTTCATGAATACAATTTATCTACACCCTATGATATTTCGACAAGAACTTATGCAGGTAACGATGAAAGGTGCGAGCTGGGTAGTGGAAGCGATGGTCATAGTGGAAACGCAGCACATGATTTAGAATTTAGTAATGATGGTATGAAATTATTCACATCAGATAAATCATCAGATACACTTTTTAGATTTGATTTAACGTCTCCATATGATGTTTCTACTTGTTCTTTTGTATATGAAACTACTACCGTCGATACTCCTGCATTACAAAACGGCAGTAATGCGGGAACTAAAGGAACTAATACAAGGCTTCAAGGTTTTGAAATAAGTGAAGATGGAAAAAAATTGTTTTTATTATTTCATGATAGTGGTGGAGACCCAAGTAGATTGCATGAATATAACTTATCTACACCATTTGATCTAAGAACTTTATCCTTAGTTACATCTGCAGGAATTAAATTACCCAGCGCGCATGTAGCAAATCCAAACACAATGCGATTTAATAATGTTGGAAATAGGATTTTTATAGTAAGTCATAATACTGCTACATTAACTGTTGCTCAAGTTTCATTAAATTCACCATATGACACTTCTCAATTTACTGTAGATGGTAGTATTAAATTAACGGATATAGCAGGGGCTGAAGGATTGAGTCAACCAAGAGGAATTAGTTTTAGTAAAAGTGGTTTAAAAATGTATGTGGGTCATGACACAACTAGTTCGATATTTGAATTTAATTTAGTTTGTCCTTTTAATATTATTTCAGGTAAGTGTCCCCCAATTACAGATAATAGTGACAGGACTGGAATAGCAGAGGCTCAGGTAGAATTAGCAAATAGAACTATAGATTTATCAACAAAATCTGTTTTAAATAGATTAAAGTGGATCAGAAGAAACAAAGATAAACAAAACTTATCTAATCAAAATATAAATTTAAACTTTTCAAACAGCTTAATATCTTCGTTATCAGAATTACCCATATCGTCTTTTAAAAAAATATCTACAACTAAAAATAACGTCAAATCAAATAAGAATTATTTTTATTGGAGTGAAGGAGGGATTTCTATTGGAAAAATAGGTGATACCAGCATTGCATCCTCTAAAGAAATAAACGTCAAATCTTTGACTTTTGGTTTTGATAAATTTAAGGATGATTATGGCATAGAGGGTTTTGCCTTTAGGTTTGGTGGTGATGACGTTGACATTGGAAGTTCTGGTAGCAATTTAGACTCTAAGACATACAATCTTACCTACTATAGCACGACACCAATTGAGGATGATACAAAATTTATAGATAAAGTTTTTGGAATAGGAAAAATAAGATCAGATATAATTACTGTTCTTGATGGCAGCAATAGAACTGCGGATAGGACAGGAAATCAAATGTTCGGAACTTTTAAACTTAAAGATGAAATTAAAAAAAATAACTTAATTCTTGTTCCTTCTGCACAATTCGATTTTGGCCATACAATCTTAAATGGTTATAAAGAATCTGGAGCTGGAGCAATAATAGTTGAAGACCAGCATGTAAGAACAAAAAATTTAAGAGCAACTATTGCAGTATATGAAGATCTATCAAGTGATAAATATGAATTTAAGCGACACGGTAAACTAGAATATTTAGCTGATGTTGATCGTTCATCTGACTTTAAATATAGATATGTTTCTGACAGAGATACTTCTTTTTCTGAAACGTTACATACGGGAGCTTTGCACAATATTAATGCCGAGGTTGGTTTGGATATAGTTTTTTCAAACAATTACAGTATTTTTGTAATTTATGAAAGAAACCAAGCAATAGATTATGGGCATACTGATAATTTATACATTGCTTTAGGATATTTACCATATGAAGGAGCCGAGTATGCTTTCACAATTAATGGATCAGAAAATCTTTTATCAAATTTAGAATTTAAAAAAAATGTTAATGGATTAAATCTAAGCTTTAATGTTAAAGATGATATCACAAATTTAGGAGATAACAGAGAAGCTAATATTGTATTAAATAAAGTCTTTTAATTTTAATTAATAAGAATAAACTCAAACATAAGGAGTATATATGAGTTACCAGTGGGATAATAAAAAACCAACAGCGCAAATGCTAGGTCGTTGGCAACCTTTTCATGATGGTCATTATGCTTTGTTTGAGGAAATAATAAAAAAAACAGGACAAGTTTGCATTCAAATAAGAGATGTACAAGGCGTTGATGATAATCCTTTTGATTTTGAAACAGTAAAAAAGAAAATAGAAGAAAGATTAAACCCAAAGTTTGAGGGAAGATTTAAAATAGTGTTGGTGCCTAATATAACAAATATTTGTTATGGACGAGGGGTTGGATATAAAATTGAGGAAATAGTATTGCCAGAGGATATTCAAAAAATATCTGCGACAAATATTAGAAAAAAAATGCGTGAAGATGGAGAACTAGAGTAAAATGTCAGTTCTTTTAAAAGATTTAGGCAATGGTATAAAAAGTGTAATTATAAATGATCCTAAAACTTATAATTCACTTTCTTTTAAAACATTAGGATCTTTAATAAAAATATTTAAAAAATTAAATAACGATAACAAAACTCATGTGATTGTCATAAGTGGAAATGGCAAAGGTTTTAGTGCCGGTCATAATTTAAAAGAGGTTAAAGGTTTAAAAGTAAGATCCAAATACTTAAAACTATTCAATTTATGTTCTAAACTAATGATGGATATAGTTGAATGTAGAAAGCCAGTTATTGCGAAAGTTCATGGATCTGCTTATGCAGCAGGATGTCAGCTAGCTGCTAGTTGTGACTTAACTTATTGTTCAACAGACGCAAAATTTGCAACACCAGGTGTAAACATAGGTTTATTTTGTAGTACTCCCATGGTTGCAGTAAGTAGAAAAATTAACAGAAAAAGAATGATGAAAATGCTTTTAACAGGTGAACCAATAAACGCAAAATATGCAAAAGAAATTGGATTAATAAATGATTACTATCCAAAATCTAAACTAAACAAAAAAGTTCTAGAAGTTGCAAAAGTTATTTCATCTAAATCAAATGCTTCAATTAGAATTGGAAAGAAAGCTTTTTATAAACAATTAGAGATGCCGTTAAAACAAGCGTACACTTATACAAGCAAGATGATGACTTTAAATATGATGAAAAAAGATGCAAAAGAGGGAATATCAGCATTTTTAGGAAAAAGATCTCCCAAATGGAAAAATAAATAATGCAGGAGATAGAAACTATATTAAAAAATTCAAAAACAATTGCAATGATTGGAGTTAGTTCTTTAAAAGAAAAAGAGGATAGAACAAATTTAAAAAGAAAACCTTCAACAATTGTTATGAAATATATGCAAGAATTTGGTTATAAAGTTATACCGGTCAATCCATTTGCTGTAGGAGAAATAATTCATGGTGAGAAAGTAGTAGCTAAACTTAGCGATATAAATGAAAAGATAGATATAGTTAATGTTTTTAGACCATCTAAAGAAACTCCTGGAATAGCAGAGGATGCAGTTAAAATTAACGCTAAAGTTTTATGGTTACAGTATGGAATTAAAAATGACGCAGCAGAGAAAATAGCTAATGATGCAAAAATCAAGTATATTTCTAATCGCTGCATTAAACAGGATTATCAAAATATTTTTCAAAAAGTTAATCCAGTTTTTCCAGCATTAAAAAATTAAATAACCCATAAAATGCTGAGAATATTTTTAGTTTCATTTTTACTTTTTAATACCAACGTTTTTGCTGAAGATTTAAAAAAAGTTTACTTTGGTGGAGGGTGTTTTTGGTGCATGGAAGAGTCTTTTGATAAAGCCGAAGGGGTAAAAGACGTGATTTCTGGATATTCTGGTGGCACAACAAAAAATCCAACATATAAAGAAGTAACCTACGGCAACACAGGACATTTTGAAGTAGTTGAAATTGTCTATGACAGTAAAATAACAAACTTTGAAAATTTACTAAATATCTTTTGGAAAAATATTGATCCTTTCGATAAGGCAGGTCAATTTTGTGACAAAGGATATAGCTACAGATCAGTTGCGTTTTATCAAAATCATGAGCAAAAAAGATTAATAGAAAAAAGAATCAAAGAAATTGAGCTTCGGTATAATAAAAGTGTAGTAACTTATGTTAGAGATTTTGATAAGTTCTATAAAGCTGAAGATTACCACCAAAATTATTATCAAACTAATTTTATTAACTACTTACTTTATAAAAAGGGTTGTGGTAGAGAGAATAGACTAGATCAAATCTGGAAAAAATGAAAAATATTTTTATTGTCTACGGTCACTACAATCAAAATTCGTTTAACGCAGCTATAAAGAATACATTTACAGAGGCTGCTCAAAAAAAAGGACACACTGTTGATTGTGTAGATTTATACAAAGAGAAGTTCAATCCAGTTTATGCAGGTGAGAAACCAGATGAAGTAGTCTTAGATCATCAAAAGAGAATTGATAAATCAGATGTAATAGTTTTAGTAGCACCTATTTGGAACTATAGAATGCCAGCAATTGTAGAGGGTTGGATTGATAGAGTTCTTTCACCTCCTTGGGCATTTACTTTTAAAAAATTATTTGGAAATTATGGTTACCCAAAAGGAAATTTAAAAGGAAAAAAAGTTATCATATTTTGTACTTATGGCTCACCAAGATTTGCAGTGACAACTTTCTTTTTAAATATGCCTATTAGACGATTAAAAAGAGGAGTTTTTTTCATCTGCGGAATCAAAGATGTACTTTACAGAAGATATTTTGAGGTTCCTTTCGTATCAGATGAAAAAAGAAAAAAATATTTAAAAGACGTAGAAAATACTGCTACTAGTTTATAATTTATTTTTTTAACTTGTTAGAAAATTTTAAATTCTCAGAATTAAATTTTGATGAGTTTTCTTTAATGTATTGATCCATAATTTTTAATTTTTCATCTTCAAACTCTGCAACTTTTCTCTGATTTAAATCAACATATAAAGATAAAACCTCAATCGTTGATGCAACATATTTTTTTTCTTTGTGTACCATTTCAAGCTTATATTGAAGTCTTTTTTTGTCGTGATCAAAAAAAATTAAGTTAACATCTACATCTTCTCCTTCTTTTACTTCTTGATTATAAGTAATATGAGACTCCACAACCATTGTGCTTTTTTTTGTTGTTTTTGCAGACTCTTCTCCCATCTTAAACTTATCCATTAATATTTCTGCACCAAATATATCAAATATCAAAACGTAGTATGCGACATTCATGTGTCCATTATAATCAGTCCAATCCTTAATTATTTTTTTTGATGTTAAATAAAGAGTCATTTTTTCTTAAATTTATATTTAAATATTATATTATAAAATTGTGAAATTTAATATTTTTAAAACATTTTTTTTTATAATCATTTTTTTTAATACAAATTTTTCTTATGCAGAAATTTTAAAACCTAATATTTCTATTTTGCCATCTGAAGTTGTCAAAATACAATTAAGTGGTTTACAAAACAATAATTCTCCTAACATCGACTCTGGAATTTTACAAACCTGGGAATTTGCACATCCAAAAAATAAAAGTTTTACTGGTCCCTATGATAAATTTAAAAATATGATTAAAAAAGACTCATATTCAATCTTAATTAATCATAAGTCGCACGAAGTAAAAGAGATGTTTAAAAATGAAAACGTTGCTACATATGAAGTAGTTATTTTAGCAAAAGATAAAAAATTTTATAAATTTAAATGGCAAGTAGAAAAGTATAATAAAGAAGGACCACTTAAAAATTGCTGGTTAACAACAGCTGTTTTAGCACCAAAAGTGTTAGGTTCTTCCGTTTAATTGTTCTCAGCTGGTTTAACTTTCCCATTTTCCATTTTTGGAGGTGTATATTTTGTATCTGGGAGAAAACTACCATCGAACCTGAAGTAAACTAAAGTTAAAATTAAAAGTATTAAGCTTGTTAAAGAAAGTGCTAGGAAAGGTATTTTTTTATCTGACAATTTAAAAGCAAATTTAATTAAATAAAAAGTTATAAAAGGAGCTAAAATACTCAGTATAATTAATATTTTTTTTGTCATAGTGCGTCATTAGAATTATATATTAAAATCCCTATTTTGGTAATTTCACAAAATGTCTAAGCCGCCTTTTTATTTAAGAATCCCAATTTTAATGGCGATCCTTTGCCTACCACCTATTGGTGCAACCCAAATTGGATGGTATTTTTGGGGTAAAGCAGTGGGTCTTAATTGTGGAATGATTGTAGGTGCTATCAGCGTTACTGTGGCAGGTTACCTTATGTATATAAAAGACTGGCGAGACTTTGAGGATGATTAGCAAAAATTATGTTTCGTAAATTATCAAAATTTAGTAAAACCATATTGTGAAATCTAAATCTAAAGTAGTTGTTGTTGGTGGTGGCGTAGTAGGAGTTAGCGCACTATATCATTTAGCAAAAAAAGGTTGGTCGGATGTTGTTCTAGTTGAAAGAAAAGAACTAACTTCAGGATCGACTTGGCATGCAGCGGGATTATTACCTCTATTCAACATGAGCTATTCAGTTGGTCAATTACATAAATACGCAGTTAACTTGTACGGCAAGCTAGAAGAAGAAACAGGAAAAAATGTAGGCTTCAGTAGAGTATCTAATATTAGACTAGCAAACAATAAAGACAGAATGGATGAATATTTTCAGTATGCAGGTGTTGCACAAACAATTGGTGTCGATGTAAAATTTTTAACTCCAGATCAAGTAAAAGAAATTTGGCCACTATGTAATACATCTGATCTAGTCGGCGCTATTCAACATCCTGAAGATGGCTATATTCAGCCTGCAGATTTAACACAAGCTTTGGCCACAGGAGCGAGAAACAGAGGTGCAGAAATTTACAGAAACACAACAGTTGTAGGAATTAAACAAACTAAAAATGGTTGGGTTGTTGAAACAGATAAAGGATCAATAGAGTGCGAACATGTAATCTCTTGTTCAGGAAATTTTGCAAGACAAACTGGTAAAATGGTAGGATTAGATATTCCTGTTATACCAGTTGAACACCAATACATCGTTACAGAACCTCATCCAGAAATTCAAAAAAGAAAAAAAGAAGGTTTACCTGAAATGGGAGTTTTAAGAGACAGTGACAGCAGATGGTATATGAGAGAAGAAGCAGGAGGATTGATTTTAGGTCCATATGAAGATGGTGCTCCAGCATGTTATGTTAATGGACCATCTAAAGAGTCTGAGTATGAATTATTTCAAGAAGATTTAGATAGATTAGCACCTCATATAGAAGGCGCGATACACAGAGTTCCAGCTTTTGGTGAAGTTGGAGTTAAGAAAGTTTACAATGGTGCAATTTGCTATACACCTGACGGTAACCCAATTGTTGGACCAGCTTGGGGATTAAAAAATTTTTGGATTAACGAAGGACATAGTTTTGGAATAACTGCAGCTGGAGGAGCAGGTTGGCAATTAGCTGAGTGGATTGTTGATGGAGAACCTACAATTGATATGCTTGGTGTTGAACCAAGAAGATACGGTGACTATTGCTCAAAATCATATTTGATTAAAAAGAATGAAGAAGCTTATAGCCACGTATTTATAAATCATTTCCCAGATGAAGAAAGACCCGCAGCAAGACCTTTAAGAACAGCTCCGTGTTACGATAGAATGAAAAATTTAGGAGCGGTGTTTGGTCAAAAATTTGGATGGGAAAGACCTAATTTTTTTGCAACAGATGGAATGGAACAAAAAGACGACTGGTCATTTAGAAGATCTAAATGGTTTAGCGCTATAGAAAAAGAGTGCAAAAATGTAAGAGAAAATGTTGGTCTGCTAGATATGACTGCTTTTGCAAAATGTAGAATTAAAGGACCTGGTGCTGAGGCGTTTTTAGATAAGCTTGTAGCAAATAAATTACCAAAAAAAATTGGAAGAATTAATCTTTGCCACGCATTAAATACAAAAGGAGGAGTTCACTCTGAATTTACAATAATGAGAGAGTCTGAAACGAGTTTTTATCTAGTTTCAGCTGGTGCTTTTCAAAGATTAGATCATGATTGGATTTTAAAATGGATGCCAAATGATGGATCTGTTCAATTTGAAAATTTAACAAATAGCAATGGTGTTCTTGTTGTTGCAGGACCAAAAGCTAGAGATCTAATGCAAAAAGTTTCAAAAGATGATTTTTCAAATGAAAACTTTAAATGGTTAAGCTCTAAAATGGTAGATGTAGGTTACGCACCTGTTAATGCAATGAGAGTGAATTTTGTAGGAGAGCTCGGGTGGGAACTTCATCATCCAATTGAATATCAAAATCACATTTTTGATAAATTAATGGAAGCAGGAAAAGATTTAGGAATTAAACCTTTTGGTATTAGAGCCATGAATAGTTTAAGAGTTGAAAAATCATACAAACTTGTTGGTACAGAGTTATCAATCGAATACTCGCCTTATGAAAGTGGTTTAGATAGATTCATTCATCCAAATAAAGGAAGCTTTATTGGTTTAGAAGCTTTAAACAAATGGAGAGAAAAGGGATTTAATAATAAATTAGTTACATTAGAAATTCATAATCCAAAAGATGCAGATGTTCTTGGAAACAATCCTATTTATGAAAATGGAAGTGTTATCGGAAGAGCAACAGGTGGTGATTATGGTTTTAGATTAGGTAAATCAATTGCACTAGGCATGGTTAAACCAGAGCTTGGTAATGTTGGACAAAAATTAAAAGTTGAAATTTTAGGTGAGAAATATGATGCAACTATTCTGGATGAAAGTCCTTATGATCCAGAAAATAAATTATTGAGAGCATAATGAAAATATTAGTAGCCGTAAAAAGAGTAATTGATTATAACGTTCAAGTTAGAGTAAAGGATGATGGAACTGGTGTTGTAACTGACAATGTCAAAATGTCTACTAATCCACCAGACGATAATGCAATCGAAGAAGCGGTAAAGATAAAAGAATCAGGTAAAGCTAAAGAGGTTGTAGCAATTACAATCGGAGATGATAAAGCGCAAGAAACAGTGAGAAAAGCTCTTGCTGTAGGAGCGGACAGAGGTATTCATGTTAAAGTTGACGGAATTGTTGAACCGTTAGCTGTATCTAAAATATTAAAAAAGATAGTTGAAAAAGAAAATCCAGATTTAGTATTTATGGGAAAACAAGCAATTGATGATGATTGCAATCAAACAGGTCAAATGTTAGCTGCAATATTAAATTGGCCCCAAGCAACTTTTGCTTCAAAAATTGAGGTTAAAGAAAAATCTTTAGAGGTTACTAGAGAAATTGATGAGGGCTTAGAAACGATCGAAGTAAACATACCTGCGATTGTAACTTGTGATCTAAGACTTAATGAACCAAGATACGCATCTTTACCAAATATTATGAAGGCAAAGAAAAAACCTTTAGAACAGTTAAATGCATCCGATTTAGGGGTTGATACTAAAGCGAGAATCGAGCAAATTAAAGTAGAAGAACCGCCAAAAAGAAAAGCTGGTATAAAAGTCGCAAGTGTATCAGAATTGGTTCAAAAATTAAAAAATGAGGCTAAAGTAATATAATGTCAGTTTTATTAATTGCAGAACATAATAACACAGATCTTAGACCATTTACTTTTAATGCAGCTACAGCAGCATCAAAAATAAATGAAGATTTACATGTTTTAGTTCTTGGCAACAAATCAGATAGCGTTGCAAAAGCTGCAAGCGAAATACCATTAGTCAAAAAAGTGATCCATGTTGATAATGAAATATTTGACAATTTTACTGCTGAAAATTACACATCTACGATTTTAAAGCATGTAGATAATTATTCACACATTGTTTGTTCAGCAAATACATTTGGAAAAAATTTAATGCCTAGAGTGGCAGCATTATTAGATACGTCACAAGTTAGCGATATAGTAAATGTTATTTCTGAAGATACTTTTTTAAGACCAATTTATGCAGGTAATGCATTTGCAACTGTTAAAAGCACTGATAAAAAAAAATGTGTTACAATTAGACCAACATCTTTTGATCCAGCACCTTCAACTGGTGGATCAGCAGAAATAGTTAAATCTGAGCCAGGGGATAAGTTTGAGAGTTCAAAATTTGTTAAAAGAGAAGAAATAAAATCTGACAGACCAGAGTTAGGGACTGCAAGAGTTGTTATTTCTGGTGGAAGAGGAATGCAAAATTCAGATAACTTTAAATTGATTTCTGCTATCGCAGATAAACTTAACGCAGCGATAGGAGCTTCAAGAGCAGCTGTTGATGCTGGTTATATCACTAACGATCATCAAGTAGGCCAAACTGGTAAAGTTGTTGTGCCCGATTTGTACATTGCAGTCGGAATATCTGGAGCGATCCAACACTTAGCTGGAATGAAAGAGAGTAAAGTAATTGTTGCAATCAACAAAGATGGAGAAGCTCCGATTTTTAGTGTTGCAGATTATGGATTAGAAGCAGACTTGTTTGAAGCATTACCTCAATTTTTAGAAGAATTAAATAAACTCAATAGTATTCAAAAGTAATTCATGACTAGAGAAGTTATGGAATATGATGTTGTTATTGTTGGCGGAGGACCATCAGGACTAGCAACAGCGATAAAACTTAAACAATTAAATTCTGAAATTAATGTTTGCGTTTTAGAAAAGGGAGCAGAAATTGGTTCCCATATTTTATCAGGAAATGTTTTTGAAACGAGAGCTTTGGACGAGTTGATACCCAACTGGAAAGAATTAAACTCACCAATTAAAACTAAGGTTACAAAAGAAAAATTTTTATTTCTTGGAAAAACAAAATCAATAAGTTGGCCAACATGGTTGTTACCAAAAGTTCAGCAAAATCATAAAAATTATATTATAAGCCTTGCAAATTTATGTAGATGGTTGGCTGAACAAGCAGAGGCATTAGGTGTAGAAATATTCCCAGGCTTTCCAGCTTCTGATATTTTGTATCATGAGGATGGATCTGTAAAAGGTGTTGTCACTCAAGACATGGGTTTAGATAAAAACGGAGAAAAAAAAGATAGCTACGAGCCTGGAATGGAGCTTCATGCAAAAGTAACTGTCTTTGCAGAAGGCTGTAGAGGACACTTAGGAAAAAATTTAATTAAAAAATTTGATTTGAGCAAAGGAAAAAATCCACAGCAGTACGGTATCGGTTTTAAAGAAATTTGGAAAGTAGATGAAAAAAATCATGAAGAAGGATTAGTTATGCACACTGCTGGTTGGCCATTAGACAATAATACATACGGTGGAAGTTTTGTTTATCATGCTGAGAACAAAGAAGTTTATTTAGGATACGTAATCGGTTTAGATTATCAAAATCCTCATCTATCTCCATTTGATGAATTTCAAAGATTTAAAACACATCCTGCAATTTCAAAAATGCTTAATGGAGGTAAAAGAATTTCATACGGTGCAAGAGCTCTAATTGAAGGAGGTATCCAAAGTTTACCAAGAATGTTTATGCCTGGCGCTTTATTAATTGGTTGTGATGCAGGTACTTTAAATATGCCTAAAATAAAAGGTTCACACACAGCAATGAAAAGTGGTTTGATAGCTGCAGAAACTATAGTTGAGCATCTAAAAGATAAAAAAGATTTATCAATTTATGAGGAAAAATTCAAAAAAAGTTGGGCTTATGAAGAATTACATGCAGCAAGAAATGTTAAACCAAGCTTTAGTTGGGGTTTAATTTTAGGCATTATTTTTACAGGAATTGATCAAATATTATTTAGAGGAAAGCTACCATTCACGTTGAAACATAAGCACGCAGATCATGAAACTTTAAAACCAGCAAATAAAATGCCAGTTATAGAGTACCCAAAACCAGACAACATCTTAACTTTTGACAAAACTAGCTCTGTATATTTAACTGGAACAAATCATGAAGACAATCAGCCAGTCCATCTCCAGCTAAAAAATAAAGAGTTACCAATAAAATATACTTTAGAAAAATATGATGAACCTGCACAAAGATATTGTCCAGCAGGTGTTTACGAAGTTCAAAATGAAAATGGTTCACCGAAATTTGTAATAAATGCTCAGAATTGCATTCATTGTAAGACGTGTGATATCAAAGAACCATCCCAAAATATTACTTGGGTAACACCTGAAGGAAGTGGTGGTCCAAGATATGGGAATATGTAATTTAAGATAAGTCTATTGCGTATTTTTTTAAGGTTTCAATCGGAATAAGTTTCAAAGTATTTTCGTGAGTTCTTTTTAAAAAAATAGGACATCCTTTGTTTGCATCAATTGCTCTTGCATACCAACTCGCACAAACACACCAGCAATCACCATCTTTTAACCCAGGAAATCCAAATTCTGGATGAGGTGTTATTAAATCATTACCAGCCTCTTTGCACCAATTTAAAAATTCATTAGATACTTTTGCACAAACTGTATGAACACCTTTATCGTTTTCATCTGTATTACAACATCCATCTCTATACCAACCAGTTAATGGATCTGATGAACATAATTCAAGATCCTCACCTAAAACGTTTTTTTGTTTTTTAGTCATGAAAAACGTCAGCAACTTTTTTATCTAATTCAACATTAAAAGAGAATGATCTTCTTTCGCCATCAACTACAAAAGGATATGCAGTATGCATAAGGTAGTTTGGAAATAATATTAAATCACCAACCTTTGGTACATGATTATAAATACTTTTATTTAAAAACATCCTAGAACCATTTATAAAATCTATAGTTCCATTAGTTCTCTTTTTCTTTTTACTAAAATTTAAGTTTTTTGGTATTTTTAGATATCCTACACCAGATATATTTCCATCGTGGTAATGAACTGGATTGTATTCATTCTTAAATTGTCTAACCACCCAAAAATTTTTAATATTTATTTTATTGGTTGATTTATTAATTGTGCTTTTTAAATAATTTTTTACTTTTTCGTGAATAAACTTTTTAAGTTTTTTATTAATAAAATTTTTGGAAAGCTCAATCTCTTGATATACTTCTCCAACTAATTTTTTAGAGTAATCTTTTTTTTTAGATTTTTTTTCATTTAATATAATTCTTTCGACCTCTTGATTAATATCGTTTACAACTTTTTTACTAAGTTTTATTTTTGCCAATTTAGGACCAAAAGGACTTATTATATTAATTTTTTTTGACATTATATTTTAGTTGGATTTGGCTGACCTTTATAAACAACTTCAGGGTCAAATTTCTTTTCTTTTTCTTCAAATTTCATTTTTATCTCTCTGGCGTTGTCAATTTTTCCTAGAGGAACGGATCTATAAAAACATGATCTATATCCAACATGGCAACTTGAGCCTGAACCAATGTCTACAGTTAACCATACA
>CACIWH010000010.1 GCA_902590295.1 uncultured Pelagibacteraceae bacterium
ATATTTACGAAAATGCTGCAAAAAATGAAAAAAGGGTACAAGCTTTAGGAGGTGCAAAAAATCATTGTGTTGTTATGCCTGACTGTGATTTAGATCAAGCTGTTAACGGATTAATGGGAGCGGCATACGGATCTGCAGGAGAAAGATGCATGGCCCAATCAGTAGCAGTTGCTGTTGGAAAAATTGGTGATGAATTAGTAGGAAAACTATCAAAAAAAGTCGAGGCTTTAAAAGTTGGTCCTGGAATGGATAAAAGTTCAGAGATGGGTCCCTTAGTTACAAAAGAACATCTTGAAAAAGTGAAAGGATATGTAGATTTAGGTGTAAAAGAAGGCGCTAAGTTAGTTGTGGATGGTAGAAATATAAAGTTACAAGGTTATGAAAAAGGATTTTTTATTGGAGGATGTTTATTTGATCATGTGAGTAAAGATATGAGAATTTACAAAGAAGAGATCTTCGGTCCAGTTTTATCAGTTGTAAGAGCTAAAGATTTTAACGAGGCAATTAATTTAATTAACGAACATGAATTTGGTAATGGAACAAGTATTTACACACGTGATGGTGATGTTGGTAGAACTTTTGCAAGCAAAATTAAAGTTGGCATGGTTGGTATAAATATACCTATACCTGTGCCAGTCGCATTCCACAGTTTTGGAGGATGGAAAAGATCACTTTTTGGAGATCAACACATGCATGGACCTGAGGGTGTAAGATTTTATACGAAATTAAAAACAATTACATCTAGGTGGCCTTCAGGTGTTAGATCAAACCCAGAGTTTATAATGCCAACAATGAAATAGAAAAATACTATGACCAAGATATCTTTAATTGGAGCAGGACAAATAGGAGGAACGCTAGCACATTTGATTGGCATAAAAGAGTTAGTAAATGAGTTAGTTTTGTTTGATGTGGCTAGTGGAATTGCTAAAGGCAAAGGTTTAGATATTGCTCAATCCTCGTCTGTTGATGGTTTTAATGTAAAATTTTCTGGCACGGACAACTACGAAGATATAAAAAATTCTGATGTCATAATAATTACAGCTGGTGTTCCAAGAAAACCAGGCATGAGCAGAGATGATCTATTAGGGATAAATTTAAAGATAATCAAACAAGTAGCCGAAGGTATAAAAAAAAATTCACCTAATGCATTTGTAATTTGTATAACAAATCCATTAGATGTGATGGTTATGGCTTTACAAAAGTTTTCTGGATTACCAGCTAATAAAGTTGTGGGGATGGCAGGAATATTAGATAGCTCAAGATATAAACTATTTTTATCATTAGAATTAAATGTGCCGGTAAAAGACATAGAGGCGATGGTAATGGGTGGTCATGGAGATACTATGGTACCATTACCTAGATTAACAAAAATATCTGGTAAACCTCTTTTAGATTTAGTTAAAGAAGGTAAAATTTCATCTGAAAAACTTGAGAGCATTAACCAAAGAACTCGAGATGGTGGAGCAGAGATAGTCAAGTATTTAGAAAAAGGATCAGCATTTTATGCTCCAGCGGCCTCGGGAGTTCAGATGGCCGAAACTTATTTGCAAGATAAAAAACTAACATTACCCTGTGCTGTCAAATTAGATGGTCAATATGGATTTAAAGATGTCTATGCGGGTGTTCCAGTAATAATTGGAAGCAAAGGTGTTGAAAAAATTGTGGAAATAGAATTAAACGATCAAGAAAAAAAAGAATTTATTCACTCAGTAGACTCAGTTAAGAAATTATGGGATGCCGCCACTAAAATAGATCCCGATTTAAAATAATGAATATTCACGAACATCAAGCAAAACAAATCTTAAAAAAATATGGTGCGAGTGTTCCAAAAGGTGAATTTGCTTTCACAATAAACGAGTTAATTGAAAAAGCAAAAAAGATTAAGACTGAAAAATATGTTTTAAAAGCACAGATACACGCTGGAGGTAGAGGTAAAGCTGGAGGAGTCAAAATATTGAATAATATTGAGGAATTAACTGATGCTGCAAAAGAGATGTTGGGTAAAACTCTTAT
Organism: uncultured Pelagibacteraceae bacterium; assembly: GCA_902590295.1. The sequence continues at coordinate 2,014 of CACIWH010000010.1, forward strand.
TACTCACCAGACTGGTCCAAATGGCAAAGAAGTAAAAAGACTTTATATTGAAGAGTCGTCTAAAATTAAGAAAGAATTTTACTTGTCTTGTCTTATTGATAGAGCAAGTTCAAAAATTGCATTTATTTCTAGTGATCAAGGAGGAATGGACATTGAAGAAGTAGCTAAAAAGAGTCCTGAAAAAATAATTACGACTAAAGTAGATTATCTTGAGGATATTGATGATGAAAATTGCAAAAAAATTATCAAAATTTTTAATCTAAAAGACAATACAATGTTACAAGGAATAAATCTAATTAAATCAATTTATAAAATGTTTATATCTACTGATGCAAACTTAGTTGAAATAAATCCTTTAATATTAACGGAAGATGATAATCTAATTTGTTTAGATGCCAAAATGAATTTTGATGATAATTCAATTTTTAGGCAACCAGAGATTCAAAGCCTTAGGGATTTAAATGAGGAAGATCCATCAGAAATTGAGGCAAGCAAACATGATTTAGCCTATATAAAATTAGATGGATCAATTGGCTGTATGGTAAATGGAGCAGGGTTAGCAATGGCAACCATGGATATAATTAAATTGTTTGGGCAAGAGCCAGCAAATTTTTTAGATGTGGGTGGTGGAGCCTCAAAAGAAAAAGTTTCTGCAGCCTTTAAAATTATACTTTCAGATCCAAATGTTAAAGGAATATTAATAAATATTTTTGGAGGCATTATGAGATGCGATATTCTTGCTCAAGGAGTTGTTGAAGCAGCAAAAGAAATTAATATCAATGTACCACTTGTAGTTAGATTAGCTGGAACAAACTATAAAGAAGGTAAACTAATTTTAGATAACTCAGGGTTAAAAATAATTTCTGCATCAGATTTGTCAGATGCGGCTAGCAAAATTGTAAAAGCAATAAAATAATGTCTATTTTAGTAAATAAAGAAACTAAAGTAATTTGCCAAGGATTTACAGGATCCCATGGCACATTTCACTCTGAACAAGCTATTAAGTATGGAACTAATCTTGTAGGTGGTGTAACTCCCAAAAAAGGAGGCCAAGAACATTTGGGTAGACCAGTCTTTAATACTGTTAAAGAAGCTAAAGATAAAACTGGCGCGAATGCTTCAATGATTTATGTCCCAGCAAAGTTTGCTGCTGCTGCAATAATTGAGGCATTAGATGCATCTATAGAATTGATTGTTTGTATCACTGAGGGGATACCAATATTAGACATGTTAAAAGTTAAACAAAAATTATCAAAATCTAAATCAAGATTAATTGGTCCTAATTGCCCAGGTATTATTACACCTGATGAATGTAAAATTGGAATAATGCCAGGAAATATTCATAAAAAAGGAACAGTTGGAATAGTCTCAAGATCAGGTACATTAACTTACGAAGCAGTTGCTCAAACTACTGAAAATGGACTGGGCCAATCGACTTGTATAGGTATTGGAGGCGATCCAATTAATGGAACAAATTTTATTGATTGTCTTGATCTTTTTTTAAAAGACGATGATACAAAATCTATACTAATGATTGGGGAAATCGGTGGTTCTGCAGAGGAAGAAGCTGCAGAATTTATAAAAAGTCATTCTATCAAAAAGCCTATGGTTGGATTTATTGCAGGAGTTACAGCACCACCCGGTAGAAGAATGGGGCATGCTGGAGCAATAATTTCTGGAGGCAAAGGTAGCGCAAAAGACAAAATAGAAACTATGGAAAAAGCAGGTATTACTATAGCTAATTCTCCTGCCGAGTTGGGCAAAACACTTATAGATAAATTGTCTCTTTAAATAAAGGAACTTTGTATTATAAATAGTAAATATAAATGAGTTCCTCAAATAACTTAGAAAATAAAAATGCAACTTTTTTAAATAAATCCAACAGCGGATTTATTGAGGAAATGTATGTAAAATTTATTGAGGGAGATCCAAATTTACCTGAAAGTTGGAGGAGCTATTTTGAAAGTCTTAATGAAGATCTAGAAGTCATTTCCAAAGAAATTCAAGGACCAAATTGGAGTCCTAAAAAAATAAAAATTAATAGAAATAATTTAAGCTATAAAAATAATGTCCCTACAGAAAATGTTAATGCAGATAAAAAAGTTTCAGATTCTATAAGAGCTATAACGCTAATAAGAGCTTACAGAACAAGAGGTCATTTGATTGCAAATTTAGATCCTTTGGGTTTAATGAAAAGAGAGTACTTACATGATTTACATCCAAAAGATCATGGTTTTACTGCAGATGATCTTAATAGGAAAATTTTCTTAGATAACTATATGGATATAGGACATGCAACAATTAAAGAAATAACAAATAATTTAAAAAAAATCTATTGCTCAACAATTGGTGCAGAATTTATGCATATTACAGATCCAGCTGAAAAAGTCTGGTTCAGAGAAAGGATGGAAAAAAAAGAAAATCAATTAAATTTTACTAGAAATGGAAAAATAGCAATTATGAATAAAATAATCCAAGCTGAAGGATTTGAAAAATTTTTGGCAAAAAAATATGTTGGAACTAAAAGATTTGGTCTAGATGGTGGCGAGTCCTTAATACCATCTTTAGAACAAATAATTAAACGAGGAGGTCAATTAGGTGCAAAAGAAATTAAAATTGGAATGCCTCATAGAGGAAGATTAAATGTTTTAGCAAATGTTTTACAAAAGTCTTATAAAAGAATTTTTAATGAATTTGCAGGTGAATTTTCAGCTACACATGATGACTCTACAGGTGATGTAAAATATCATTTAGGAGCATCTTCAGATAGAGAATTCGATGGAAATTCTGTTCACGTGAGTTTGACTGATAACCCATCACATTTGGAGGCAGTCAATCCCATAGTCCTCGGTCAAACTAGAGCAAAACAATTTTTTCATAAAGACGAAGAAAGAAAAAAAGTAATACCAGTTCTAATTCATGGAGATGCTGCATTTGCTGGACAAGGTGTAGTAGCAGAATGTTTTGCTATGTCAGGTCTTAAAGGACATAATACCGGAGGAACCATTCACATAATCGTAAACAACCAAATTGGATTTACAACCAGCCCAAGGTTTGCAAGATCAAGTCCATATCCTTCTGATTTAGGAAAAGTTGTGGAGTCACCAATTTTACACTGCAATGGAGATGATCCAGAGTCTGTTGTTCATTGTGCAAAAATCGCAATAGAATTTAGGCAAAAATTTAATAAAGATGTTGTTATAGATATGATTTGTTATAGACGGTTTGGCCATAATGAAGGGGACGAACCTTCATTCACTCAGCCATTAATGTATAAAAAAATTAGGGCTCACCCAACTACACTAAATATTTATGGTAAGAAACTGGTTCAGGAGGGAACTTTATCTGAAAGTGAGTTTAATAAAATGAATACAGATTTTAAACAACTTTTGGAAAATCAGTTTAAAACTGCAAAAGATTATAAACCTAAATTAAATTGGTTTGAGGGAACATGGTCAAGATACCAACCAACTAAAGGTAAAGATAAAAAAGGAGTAACGGGAGTAAACAATGACAAAATTACGAAAATATCAGAAAAAATAAACTTAATACCTTCAAAAATATTTGCTCATAAAACAATCGAAAGAGTTTTTTCTCAAAGAGCAAAAACAGTAGCTGAAGGAAAAAATATTGATTGGTCTACAGCAGAAAGCCTGGCTTTTGGTACTTTGTTAGAAGAAGGTTTTCCAGTAAGGTTAGTCGGACAGGACTCAGGCAGAGGTACATTTAGTCAAAGACATTCAGTAATTAGGAACCAAAATGATAATTCAAGATATATCCCGTTAAATAACATTTCAAATAATCAAAAAAAATATGAAATAGTCGACAGTCTGTTGTCCGAATTGGCAGTTCTAGGTTTTGAATATGGTTATAGTTTGGTTGAACCAGAAACACTAACTATATGGGAAGCACAATTTGGAGATTTTGCAAATGGAGCACAAGTAGTTATAGATCAATTTATAGCATCAGGAGAGAGAAAATGGTCAAGGGCCTCAGGACTCGTAATGCTTTTGCCCCATGGATATGAAGGACAAGGGCCAGAACATTCATCTGCAAGATTGGAGCGTTTTTTACAATTATGTGCCCAAGAAAATATTCAGGTTATGAATTGTACAACACCCGCTAACTATTTTCACGCTTTAAGAAGACAAATTCACAGGGAATTTAGAAAACCATTAGTTATTATGACTCCTAAGTCTTTGCTGAGACATAAATATTGTGTGTCAAATTTAGATGATTTTAATAAATCTAATTCTTTTCATAGAGTATTACAAGATCATGCTTTAATCAAAAATTCTAAATTTATAAAAATCAAAAAAGCCAAAAAAGTCAGAAAGGTTATAATTTGTTCAGGTAAAATTTATTTTGATCTTCTCGAAGCAAGAGAAAAAAATAAGGTAGATGATGTAATTTTTGTTAGAATTGAAGAACTATATCCATTTCCAGTAAAATCTTTAACTAAAGCTATTAAACCATATATCTCGAATTCTCAGTTTTTTTGGTGCCAAGAAGAGCCTAAAAATATGGGCGCATGGTCATCTGTAAGAGATTATATTCAATGGACTTTAGATAATTTAGGAGTTAAAAAGAAATTAGATTATATTGGCAGAAAGGCTGCGGCATCGCCCGCAACTGGATATGCTAATAGACATGCTAAACAACAAAAAGAAATTTTAGATAAAGTATTTAAATAGATGTCAGAAAAAATAGTTGTTCCTGTCCTTGGAGAGAGCATAACCGAAGCTACAATTGCAAAATGGCTTAAAAGTAAAGGTGATAGCGTCGAAGCAGATGAACCCATTGTTGAACTAGAAACTGATAAAGTAAATTTAGAAGTACCCTCGCCATCTGGAGGGATTTTAGGAGAAATAAATTTCGAAGCAGGATCTACAGTTGAAGTTGGAGCAACATTAGGGTCTATCATGGGAGGTCAATCTGCTTCTAAAAATGATAAAATTGAAAAAATAAAAGCTACGACTAAACCACCAGAAAATATTAATGACAACATAATTAAATTGGATGAAGAAAGAGACACCAAACTTTTTGACAATAATAACGAAGAAGAAAATTTAAAAATTCAAACTAAACAAGTTACAAATCAAGAACCTGAAGAAGAGGCACTTGTTTTAACTGAAGAAGTAAAAAGTGATGAAAAAGTTAAATCAGGGAAAGAAAAAGTTATGTCACCTGCAGTTAGAAAAATAGTAAATGAGAATAATATAAATATAGAAGAAATTAAGGGATCAGGTAAAGACGGGATGATTCTTAAAGGAGACTTACTAAGTTTAATGGGTGTTAAACCTGCTCCATCAGAAAGAAAATTAAAATTTGGAGAGGAAGAAAAAATTAAAATGTCTAGACTAAGAATGACAATTGCAAAAAGATTAAAACAATCCCAAGAAAATGCAGCGATGCTTACTACTTTTAACGAAGTAGATATGACAAATATCATGAACATGCGAAAAGAAAATCAGGTGGATTTTCAGCAAAAATTCAAAATTAAACTGGGGATCATGTCGTTTTTTGTTAAAGCTTGCGTAGTTGGGCTTAAGTTATATCCAGCAATCAATGCAGAAGTAGAAAGCGAGAACATAATTTACAAAAATTATTACAATATCAGCTTTGCGGTTGGAACAGAGAAAGGACTGGTGGTGCCAGTTCTAAAGAACGCAGATGAAATGTCATTTGCAGATATAGAGATGAATATAAAAACTTTATCTGATAAGGCTAGAGATGGAAAAATTACAATTGAAGATCTACAAGGTGGAACATTCACAATCAGTAACGGGGGCGTATATGGTTCTATGTTATCTACCCCAATTTTAAATTTGCCACAATCAGGTGTTTTGGGCATGCATAATATTGTTAGTAGACCATATGTAATTAATAATGAGATAAAAATTAGACCAATTATGTATTTAGCATTATCTTATGATCATCGTATAATTGATGGAAAAGAAGCAGTCTCGTTTTTAAAAACTGTTAAAGAAAACTTGGAGGATCCAAGAAGACTATTTTTAAATTTATAAAGTTATGTCTGAAAAATTTGATGCAATTGTTATCGGTGGTGGGCCAGGTGGATATGTTTGTGCAATAAGGCTTGCCCAATTGGGAAAAAAAACTGCATGTGTAGAATACAGGGGCACTTTGGGTGGAACATGTTTAAATATTGGATGCATCCCTTCAAAAAATTTATTGAACCTTTCTGAAAATTTTCAAAAAGCAAAAAATTTTTCAAAAGTAGGAATCGAGATAAGTGATATTAAATTAAATCTTGATAAAATGATGAAAAATAAAGATAAAGCGGTAACTGTATTAACTAAAGGAGTAGAATTTTTATTTAAAAAAAATAAAGTTTCTTATTTAAAGGGTTTCGCAAGCTTTGTTTCAGACAAAAAAATAAAAATCAAAGGTTCTGATGGCAAAGAGTCTGAAATTGAAGGGGAAAATATAATTATAGCTACAGGCTCAGAGCCCTCTCAAATGCCAAATATTAAATTTGATGAGGAAAAAATTGTATCCTCAACAGGCGCTCTTTCTTTAAAAAAAGTTCCTAAAAAAATGATAGTGATCGGTGGTGGATATATTGGACTAGAAATGGGTTCTGTTTGGTCAAGATTAGGTTCTGATGTCCATGTAATTGAATTTTTAGATCACATAACACCTGGAATGGATAAAGAAATTTCAAATGAATTTATGAAAATTTTAAAAAAACAAAATATAAAATTTCATATGAGCACAAAAGTAGATAAAATTACAAAAAAAGGAGAAAATATAGAGATAGAGACTTCTAATAGTAAGGGAGAAAAAAACTCTCATGATTGTGATGTTGCTTTAATTTCAATAGGAAGGAAGGCATTTACAGATAAACTAAATTTAGAGAAAATAAACTTAAAAACTGACGAAAAAGGTAGAGTTAAAGTAGATAAAAATTTTAAGACAGACAAAAAAAATATTTTTGCTATAGGCGATGTAATTCAAGGGCCGATGTTAGCACATAAAGCTGAAGAAGAAGGTATTGCAGTGGCAGAAATTATTGCAGGCCAATCTGGACATGTAAATTATGATTTAATTCCTGGAGTTATTTATACTTCTCCAGAAGTAGCAACTATCGGAAAAACAGAGGAACAATTAAAAAAACAAAATATAAGTTATAAAATAGGAAAGTTTCCATTCATGGCAAATTCTAGAGCCAAGGCAATTGACGAGCCTGAAGGTTTTGTAAAAATTTTAGCTGATAACTCAACTGACAAAGTGTTAGGGGTACATATTATAGGTCCCCATGCTGGTGAAATGATTGCAGAAATGGCAGTTGCGATGGAATTCGGTGCAAGTTCTGAGGACATTGCAAGGACTTGTCATGCGCATCCTACATTTTCTGAGGCAATTAAAGAAGCTGCATTATCAGTAGATAAAAGACAGATTCATTCGTAATATATATCTTATATTATAAATGAAGTTTCCAGTTCTTATCCCAAATATATTTGATCATCCATTTACATACACTTCTGACATAAATCTGAAGGTAGGGGACTATGTTGAAGTCCCCTTTGGTAAAAAAAAAGTTAATGGCATTGTCTGGAACGAGTTTGAACAAGATCAATCAAAAAGATTTAAATTAAAAAAAATATTGAGAAAGTTAGATGTTAACCCATTAAAAAAAACAACAATAGACTTCTTAAATTGGTTTTCAAAATATAATATTGTTCCAAAAGGAATGGCTTTGAAACTTCATTTACTAAGCAATCAAGCTATTGAAAATAAAACGAGTGATAATTTTGCTGAGTACAACTCAATAATCAAAAAATCTATTTATAAATTAAATGATGAACAACGTAAGTGTTTTACCAATCTATCTAATAAAAATAATAAATTCTGTGTTAATGTGCTTCAAGGCACAACAGGCTCAGGAAAAACATTAGTTTATTTCAATCTTATTAAAAATAAGATTAAACAAAATAAACAAGCACTTATACTACTACCTGAAATAGGTTTAACAGGAGAATTTGAAAAAAAATTTTTAGATTTTTTTGGTTTTAAACCAGCTATATGGCACTCTAGTGTGACACCAAAAAATAAAAAAATCATATGGAATGGTTTAAGCAATGGAAATATTAAAGCTATAATTGGCGCAAGATCATCCCTTTTTTTGCCTTTCAAGAATTTAGGGATAGTTATTGTTGATGAGGAACACGACCAATCTTTTAAACAAGATGAGGGAGTGGCTTATAATGCAAGAGACATGGCTATATCAAGAGCCTCCTATGAAAACATTCCAGTAAACTTAATTTCTGCCGTTCCTTCAATCGAAACATACAACAACATAACAAAAGGAAAATATTTCTCTCATCGAATTCTAAAAAGATATAAAAATGCAAGGCTACCTGAATATGAGTTAATTGATTTAACGAAAGAAAAAAGAATTAAAAATAGTTTATTTTCTGAAAAAATTATTGGCAAAGTTAAAAATCATTTGAAACAAAATGACCAAGTATTATTTTTTGTTAATCGAAGAGGATACTCTCCTTTTGTTATTTGTAAAAAATGTTTAAAAAATTTCACTTGTCCAAAGTGTTCTATTAATCTTGTTTATCATAAAAAAATAAACAAGATTTTATGTCACTATTGTGGGTATAAAAAAAACTTAGAAACGATTTGTAAATTTGACAATGAAAAATGTGAATTTATTTATAGTGGTTTGGGTGTTGAAAAAATATTAGAGGAAGTAAAAAAAAATTTTCCTGGAAAAAAAACTGTAATTTTTTCAAGTGATACAATTAATAAAAAAAATTCACAAATTGAAATACAAAGAATTATTGATAATGAAACTAAAATTTTAATAGGAACCCAATTAATATCAAAAGGATTTCATTTTCCAAATTTAAATTGCATAGTAATACTTGATTTAGATTTAGCCTCACGCGGTTTCGACATAAGAAGTGTGGAAAAAACTGTACAGCTATATCATCAATTGTCAGGGCGTGCCGGAAGAGAAGGTAAGCCATCAAAAGTGTATTTTCAAACAATTAATAAAAAAAACAATGTGATATCTCAAATTATTAATCCAGACCCATATATATTTTTAGAAAATGAACTTGAGTTGAGGAAAAAATTTAAATTACCACCCTTTGAGAGATTTGTTTCAATTATAATAAGTTGTAAAGATGCCTCTATGTCAGAAAAGATTGCATATGACCTTGTTATATCACTTAAAAAAAAAACAGATGGGAATATATTAGGTCCTGTAAATGCACCAATTTATAAAATTAGAGGCAAATATAGAAACAGAATACTTATTAGATCGAGTAAAAATATAAATATTCAAAGACAGATACTAAATACTATTAAAAATTTTAAACTACCGCCTCAAATAAAACTTTCAGTTGATGTTGATCCAATAAACTTCAATTAACATAGAAAAAAAATGTATTTTTTTTAACCTCTAGCTTGATCGTATCTAGGCTATATGCTAATTAATTCAAAAATTTAACGATCTAATTATATTAACTTGAAAAAACTCATTCAAAATGTCCTTTAACACTTACTCAAAAGCTTTGTATGAATTATCCATTGAGTCTAATGTTACAAATGAAATCGAACACCAATCAAAATCTATTTTAAAAGCCTTGGAAACAATAAAAGAATTTAATGCTTTTATCAAAAACCCTCTTTTTAAACAAAATGATCATGTTGAAATGCTAAATGATCTTTCAAAGAAATTTAACTTTAACCCAATACTAAATAAATTTTTAAATTTTTTGGTGAGCAAGCGCAGACTCTTTTATTTAGATAAAATTTTAACGGATTTTGTTTCATATTGTTCATTTAAACGAGGTGAAGTGGATGCAAAATTAATAACTGCCAAAGAACTTAAAGATGATGAGGTAGAAAAAATCAAAAAAGATCTGTTCGCTAAGTTTGGATCAAAAATTAATTTAGATTATAAAGTAGACAAAGATCTTATTTCAGGTTTAATAATTCAAGTTGGAAGTATTATGATTGATAATTCTATGAAAAATAAACTTAAACAAATTAAGTCAAAGATGATTGAGGTATAAATGGATATAAATCCTTCAGAAGTAACAAAAATATTAAAAGAACAAATCAAAAAATTTGGAGACAAGTCTGAGGTTACTGAAATTGGACAAGTTTTATCTGTTGGTGATGGCATAGCCAGAATATATGGTCTGGATAATGTTCAAGCAGGAGAAATGGTTGAATTCTCTGATGGTTCAAAGGGAATGGCTTTAAACCTTGAAAGTGATAACGTTGGCGTAGTTATTTTTGGTGATGACAGAGCTATTAAAGAAGGAGATACAGTAAAAAGAACTGGATCAATTGTTGATGTTCCAGTCGGCAAACAATTATTAGGAAGAGTAGTTGATGGGTTAGGAAACCCAATAGATGGTAAAGCTAATCTCGAAAAAAATCTAGAAAGAAGAAGAGTGGAAGTAAAAGCACCAGGTATTATACCGAGACAATCGGTAGGTGAACCAATGCAAACTGGTTTAAAATCGATAGATAGTTTAATTCCAATTGGTAGAGGCCAAAGAGAATTAATCATAGGAGATAGACAAACTGGAAAAACTGCAGTCGCAATCGACACAATTATTAATCAAAAAAAAATTAATGAATCAGAAGATGAAAGCAAAAAACTTTATTGTATTTATGTTGCTATAGGCCAAAAAAGATCTACGGTTGCACAAATTGTAAAGACATTAGAGGATGCAGGAGCTATGGATTATACGACTATAGTTTCGGCAACAGCTTCAGATTCTGCTCCTTTACAATTCTTAGCACCTTATACTGGTTGTGCTATGGGAGAATATTTTAGAGATAATGGAATGCATGCACTCATTATTTACGATGACTTATCAAAACAAGCAGTAGCCTACCGCCAGATGTCTCTATTACTTAGAAGACCTCCAGGTAGAGAAGCTTATCCAGGTGATGTCTTTTATTTACACAGCAGACTTCTAGAGAGAGCAGCAAAATTAAGTGATTCCAATGGTGGAGGCTCATTGACAGCATTGCCTGTTATAGAGACACAAGCGGGGGATGTTTCTGCATATATTCCAACTAATGTAATTTCTATTACAGACGGGCAAATTTTTTTAGAAACAGAATTGTTTAATCAAGGTATTAGGCCAGCGGTTAATGTTGGGCTGTCTGTTTCGCGAGTTGGATCAGCCGCTCAAACTAAAGCGATGAAAAAAGTTGCAGGTTCAATTAAATTAGAGTTGGCTCAATATAGAGAAATGGCAGCATTTGCTCAATTTGGTTCTGATTTAGATGCCTCAACTCAAAAATTATTAAATAGAGGATCAAAATTAACAGAATTATTAAAGCAAAAACAATATTCACCAATGACTGTTGCAGAGCAAGTTTTAACTATATTTGCAGGTGTTAGAGGATACCTTGATGATATAGAATTAAAAAATATCGAAGATTTCGAAAACCAACTTTTGGAAAAATGCAAATCTGAAAAACCTGAGATTATTGAAAGTATTTCCAGCTCTGGAAAGCTTGATGAAGATATAGAAAAAAAGTTAGCATCTCTGATAAATGATTTAAAAGAAAAGTTTAAAAATGCCTAGTTTAGATGATTTAAGAAAAAGAATTACGAGTGTTAAATCGACCCAAAAAATCACTAAAGCGATGAAAATGGTTGCCGCTGCTAAATTGCGAAAAGCTCAAGAAAACGCTGAAAAAGGCAGACCTTATTCTGAAAAAATGAATAATATTATATTAAATCTTTCAGCTGGTGTCAGTGATCCTCAGTCAGCACCAAAATTATTAGTTGGAACAGGAAAAGAGGATGTTCATTTATGTGTCGTTTTAACTTCTGATAGAGGATTATGTGGTGGATTTAACAGCAATATAATAAAAAAAGCAAAAAACTATTTTGAAAAAATTCAAAAAGATGGAAAATCTCTTAAAATCATAACTGTTGGCTCAAAAGGATATGATCAACTAAAAAGACAGTACGGTAAAAGTATAATTGAAAATATTTCATTTAAAGAGTCAAAAAATATTAATTATTTTGATGCAGCTAAGGTTGGCAATTTAATAATTGAAAAATTTCAAAATGAAGAATTTGACTTTTGTACAATATTTTTCAATAGATTTAAAAATGTTATATCTCAAATACCCCAAGCACAACAAATAATACCTCTTGAAAATGAAAATAAAGATAAAGATGAAAAACTTGAATCTAATTACGAGTTTGAACCTGATGAAGACGAAATTCTAAGTAACTTACTACCTAAAAATATTTCAACTCAAATATTTAAAGCTATGTTGGAAAATTCAGCAAGTGAACAAGGGTCAAGGATGACAGCAATGGACAATGCGACAAGAAACGCTGGAGATTTAGTTGATAAACTAACTATTCAGTATAATAGAAGTCGTCAAGCTGCTATTACTAAGGAGTTAATTGAAATAATATCGGGAGCAGAAAGTTTATAATATGAGCAAAAAAGGAATAATTACTCAGGTTATAGGAGCTGTAGTAGACGTAAAATTTGACGGTGCATTACCAGAAATACTCACAGCCTTGCAATGTGATAATGGTGGAAATAAATTAATCTTAGAGGTAGCGCAACACTTAGGAGAGTCTAGTGTAAGAACTATTGCGATGGATAGCACAGAAGGACTAAAACGAGGAGACAAAGCCCTAGATACGGGCGCTCCGATCCAAGTTCCTGTAGGCCCTGAAACTCTCGGCAGAATTATCAATGTTATTGGTGAGCCCATTGATGAAAAAGGTGATGTAAAAACTAAAGAAAGTTGGCCAATTCATAGACAAGCTCCAACTTTCAACGATCAATCAACTGAAACAGAAATTTTAGTAACTGGTATAAAAGTCATCGACCTATTAGCCCCTTATGCAAAAGGGGGGAAAATTGGTTTATTTGGAGGAGCTGGTGTTGGAAAAACTGTGATAATAATGGAGTTAATTAATAATATAGCAAAAGCGCATGGTGGATTTTCAGTTTTTGCTGGAGTAGGAGAAAGAACAAGAGAAGGAAACGATCTCTATCATGAAATGATGGAGTCAGGTGTTATAAAACCAGAGGGAAAAGGATCAAAGGCTGCTTTAGTTTATGGACAAATGAATGAACCACCGGGTGCAAGAGCAAGGGTAGCTCTTACTGGTTTAACAGTAGCCGAATATTTTAGAGATCAAGAGGGTCAAGATGTATTATTTTTCGTAGATAATATTTTTAGATTTACACAAGCAGGCTCAGAGGTATCAGCTTTACTTGGTAGAATTCCTTCTGCGGTTGGATATCAACCAACCTTGGCTACAGATATGGGAAATTTACAAGAAAGAATTACAACTACGAATAAAGGATCAATTACATCTGTTCAGGCAATTTATGTACCTGCTGATGATTTAACAGATCCTGCGCCAGCTACATCATTTTCTCACTTAGATGCAACAACCGTATTATCAAGACAAATAGCAGAACTTGGAATTTACCCAGCAGTAGATCCTTTAGACTCAACATCAAGAATACTTGATCCAAGAGTTGTCGGAGAAGAACACTATAGAGTTGCAAGATCCGTTCAAAAAATTTTACAAACATATAAATCTTTACAAGACATAATAGCAATTCTAGGAATGGACGAGCTATCAGAAGAAGATAAATTGACAGTAGCAAGAGCAAGAAAAATTCAAAGATTTTTATCTCAACCGTTTTTCGTAGCAGAAGTCTTTACTGGTTCTCCAGGAAAACTTGTCGATTTAGAATCAACTATTAAAGGATTTGATGCAATTTGCAAAGGTGAATATGATCATTTACCTGAGGCAGCTTTTTATATGGTTGGAACAATCGAAGAGGCGGTTCAAAAAGCTGAAAAAATGGCCAAGGAAGCAGCAGCCTAAATGGACCAATTTAATTTGGAAATCATAAGTCCAGAAAAATCTTTTTTAACAAAAAGTGATACTGAGGAAGTAGTTATCCCGGCTATTGAAGGATATATAGGTATATTAAAAGATCATATTCCTTTAATTTCTTTCTTAAAACCAGGAATTATTGACGTAAGATCTAAAAATGAAACTTTAAATTATTATGTAGATGATGGAATTGTCGAATTTAAAGATAATACTTTGTCGATACTAACAAGTAATATTTTTGACTTAAAAGAAATGGATAAAAATAAAGTGGATAAAATTGTAAAGGATGCGGAGGAAGGTTTAAAAAAAGAAAATATTAAAGATCATGAACGATATATATTAGATCAGAAAATTGAGGTTTTAAATTCTATAAAGTCTAATTAAAAATAATTTTTTTAACTTCGCTTTTTAAATTTTTGTATACATCAGTTTTAAAGTCAACAACCCATTTAGTAATTTCATCTAAGTCAATCCATCTCCACTCCGAAAACTCTGGTTTTTTCGTTTTAATATTGATCTCTGTATCTTCACCTTTAAATCTCATACAAAACCATTTTTGCTTTTGTCCTTTGTATTTACCTCTCCATATTATCCCAAGAAGATTTTCAGGTAAAAAATACGTTTGATAACCTTCAATCTCTTTTATTAAATCTACATTTTTTACACCTGTCTCTTCCTCAAGTTCTCTAAGTGCTGCATCTAAAAATTTTTCATTTCCATCTACACCACCTTGAGGCATTTGCCAATAATTGTGGGGGTTATCTAATCTTTTAGCTACAAAAACTTTATTATCTTTGTTTAAAAGAATAATACCTACACCTACTCTTAAAGGTAAATTTTTAAACTTTTCCTGCATAAAATTATCCAGTGAATAATTTTCTAGCAAATTTAAGTTGATTATCGTTTTCAGAAAGAATTCTAAAATCATCAGATTCTTCTTCTACAGTTATATCTGGTGTTACACCAACTTCTGAAATTGATTTACCTGATGGTAAATAATATTTTGAAATAGTTAATCTAATCGCACCTCGATTTTTTAAAGGTATAATTGATTGTACTGACCCTTTTCCATAGCTTTTCTCACCAACTAAGACTGCTCTTTTGTGATCTTTTAAAGCTCCTGCAACTATCTCAGAAGCTGAAGCAGAACCCTTATTAATTAAAACTATAAGAGCTTTACCATTAATTATATCACCTTCTCTTGCAAACCATTTTTGATTTTCATTTTTTTTTCTTCCTTTGGTTGATACTATTTCCCCATCATCTAAAAAAAAGTCAGATATCTTAATTGCTTGTCCTAATAATCCACCTGGATTATTTCTCAAATCTAAAATATAGCCTTCTATTTTTTTATTTTTTTTAAATTCTCTAATCTTTTTTTTAATTTGATCATCACTATTTTCATTAAATGATGTGAGACGAATGTAGCCAATTTTTTCATCAAGCACCTCAGATTTAACAGATGCAACCTGAATAATCTCTCTAGTTATATTAAATACTAATGATTTTCTTAAACCAATTCTTCTTACAGTAATTTCTAAAGTTGATCCGACAGGACCTCTCATTAATTCGACTGCTTCATTTAACGTTTTTCCTTGAACTTGTATATCATTTATTTTGACAATGTAGTCCCCAGCTTTAACACCTTCTCTTTCAGCAGGTGAATTATCGAGAGGTGATATAACTTTCACAACTCCTGCTTCCATACCAACTTCTATGCCTAAACCACCAAACTCACCTCTAGTTTCTGTTTGCATTTCCTCCAAATTTTTTGGAGACATATATGATGAATACGGATCTAATGACTGCAAAACACCATTAATTGCTGCATCCATAGTGTCTGATTGATCAACCTCTTCTACATATTCCTTACTTATTTTGTCTAAAACTTCTCCAAAAAGATCTATTTTGTCATAAACAGTTTCTTCTTGAGCACTAACTTTCCCAAAATATAAAATAAAAAAAATAATAAGAGTAAATATTTTTTTATTTTTCATTAAACAATTACCCTTTCTTTAGGAATTAATTCAGACCATATTTTCTCAAGCTCATAGAATTTTCTTTTTTCTGGGTTAAAAATGTGAACAACAATATCGATACCATCAACAAGCTTCCACTCTGTGCTGTCTCTCCCTTCAATTTTACATTGACTAAAACCATTCTCTTTAAATTTGTCTAATACCTGTTCTGATAATGACTGGATATGTCTTGAAGAGGTTCCACTCGCTATGATCATATGATCCGCAATTGAAGACTTATCTTTTAAGTCAATTGAAACTATGTCCATCGCCTTGTTGTTATCTAATGTTTCAATTATTAATTTTTTTAGATTGGTTTTTTTGACCATTAATTATTAATCATATCAAAAATTTCTAATTTTAGAAGATGAAATGTCAACTTTTTTAAATTCAACATAAATTAGACCTTTATCTTTAATTGACTTATATGCGGTAGATTTTTTAGCCTTTGCCTTAAAACCATTTCTATCAAAAACTACGATTTTGCAAATTTT
>CACIWH010000011.1 GCA_902590295.1 uncultured Pelagibacteraceae bacterium
TGATAAATATTGGTGACATGTTAGGTAAATCGATGGGCGGCAAGACAAAGAAGAAAAAAATGACTGTCAAAGAATCTCACGAAATTTTACTTAATGAAGAAGCAGATAAACTAATTGAGCAAGACAAAATTATAAAATCAGCAAAAAACGTTACTGAAAATAATGGTATAGTCTTCTTGGATGAGATAGACAAAATTTCAGGAAGAACTGACAGAGTTGGTGGGGATGTGTCAAGAGAAGGTGTTCAAAGGGACCTGCTTCCACTAATTGAGGGCACAACGGTTAGCACGAAATATGGACCTGTCAAAACTGACCATATCTTGTTCATAGCATCTGGAGCGTTTCAATTAGCAAAGCCATCAGATTTACTGCCTGAACTTCAAGGGAGATTGCCCATAAGAGTAGAATTAGATGCTCTCACAAGTGATGATTTTAAAAGAATTCTTAAAGAACCAGACAATAGTTTAATTAAACAATATAAAGCATTACTCAAAACAGAAAATGTAGACCTAGATTTTTCTGAAGACGGTATAGATACTATCGCTAATATTGCAACTGAAGTAAATTCATCTGTAGAAAATATTGGCGCAAGGAGGCTTCATACAATAATTGAAAGGATTCTTGATGAAATTAGTTTCACCGCAACTGACAGATCTGGAGAAAAAATCGTAATAGACTCTAAATACGTAAAAGAAAATCTTGGAAAGTTAGTGAAAGATACCGACTTATCAAAGTTTATATTATAATTTTAAGAATACCGAAAAAAACCCCGAATTTTTATTATCTATTTGGTCATCAATTTTTTTTATAATTTTCATTAAATCAGTATTAGACTTTATAAATTCTGGAACGGAATATTTTAAGATACCTAAATCTTTTGATTGATAAGGATTTTTATCAACTTTTGATCTTAAGCCTTTTCCTGTGATGATATTCAATTTTAATACTTTTTTTTCAAAACAATCAGTTATAAACTTTTCTACCTTACTATTAGCTTGATCTAGAGAAAATCCATGAAGATCTATCGTTGCCTCTTTTTTGAATTTTTCTTGATATTTAAAGTTATCTTTGTCTTGAATTTTTTCTTTACCCTCTATGAAATTTTTCCAATCTTTTAAATCTTTATTAGATATTTTTTTTTTCAATTAAACACTAGTTTCAATCAATGACCAATTTGGATCATTTGATTTTACATCTTTTGAAAATTTCCAAGTATCATAAACTTTTTTTACTTTTTCTGGATCACCTGCTACAATTTTTGAATTTTTATCTTTTACACAAGAAATAATCTCACTTACAAATTCAACGGTTACTTCAAGAAAATTGCCGTTTCGTTCATGATTTTTGATTTCAGCAGAGTTAATACCTATGAAAGTAGTCTCGGATTTATTGCCTTGTTTTACTCTCTCCTTAATCGCTTCCTCAAATTGATTGAAAACTTTTTTTTCTAAAAGATTTTTGATATTTTTTAAATTTCCGCTAGAAAAGTTTGTGATTATTGTTTCATAAGCAATCTTTGCACCTGATAAAAATTCTGATTTAGCTTTATCATCGAATACATCAAAATTTGTATTTTTAGCAGGCTTCACGCTAGGAAATTCATGTGGAAAACTTTGGGTAATATCCTCTTCAAATCCAGATTTCTTTCCTAAAATTCCTCTTAATCTTAAAAATATAAACCCTGCAATCATTGCTAAAAGTATTATATCTATGTATTCAAAGCTATAACTCATAATATTATAATATTTACTCTATTGCTTAATTTCAACCAGCAAATTAGATTAATGACAAATGAACACACTTTTACTAATTATATTATTTGTTCCACTCATCGAAATATACCTTTTTATACAAATTGGTGGCGTAATAGGAGCTTTTAACACGATTTTAATAATATTATTAACTGCATTGATTGGCATATATTTCGTTAGATTACAAGGTTTGAGCACTTTAAAATCAGGTGTCACCCAACTATATGGGAATAAAATTCCTATTTATGAAATGATGTCTGGTGCTGCCTTAGCAGTAGCAGCATTACTTTTAATCATACCGGGATTTGCAACTGACTTTATTGGTTTTCTTTTAATTCTTCCCTTAACTAGGAATATAATTTTTAAACACCTAAGCAAAAGATATAAAAAAGTAAAAATTAAAGATGATTTGATAGAGGGAGAATATCAGGATAAAGATAAATAATGGAAAAGAAATATAAAATACTTGGAGAATTTATTAAAGGTATTTCATCTAAGACAAAAGATGTTGAAAGTTATATTTATACAAAAGAAAATATTTCTAATTACAAATTATTTATAGATATTAATACTAAACCGCTTAAAAATAAGATGGCTGAAGTTTCTATAAAAACAAATTTCAAAGAAAATAATGAAAATAATAATCATAGTTATTTTGAAATGGTTTATGCAGTAATTATTAAAATTGATGAAGATGTAAATACAAAAGAAGTTTTGGAACCGATTTTTTTAAAAGAGGTGCCAACAGATGTTTATCCAAAAATAGAAAAAATTATTCTTGATCTATTAAGGCACTCTGGATATGCAAATGTTAAATTTGAAACCAAAGTAGATTTTAATGAACTTTACAAAAATAGGAAAAATTAGATACTTTTCTTTAAAGACTTTTTCATAAAATTTTTATAGCTTACAAGTTCTTCGTTTGTTGGTTCAATGATTTTCTTGCAATAACTAACTCCTTGGGAAATTTCAAAGTTTTTTGTTTCCTCTGATATAAAGTCAAGTTTTGGTTCCTTTTGATCTATCAAATTTATATAGACTTTTGATAGAAGTTCGCAGTCTATTAAAGCAGTGTGTAATTTCCTTCTTGAATTATCAATCCTAAACCTTTTACACAAGGCATCTAAACTTATTGAAGATCCAGGATATTTTTCTCTAGCTATATCAAGTGTGTCAATAACATTGTCTTTAGATATGGTTGGTTTACCTATTAATTTTAGTTCATTATTAATATGCGATATATCAAATTCTGAGTTATGAATTATTAGTTTTTTATTTTGTATAAATTGTAAAAAATCATCAACAACCTCTGAAAATTTTTTTTTATCAGATAAAAATTCATCTGTGTAACCATGAACTTTTACGGCATCTTCAGATACTTTTCTTTGTGGGTTTAAATAACAATGAAAGGTTTTGTTGGTTGGTATTTGATTTTTTAATTCAATGCAACCAATTTCAACAATACGGTGGCCTTTAGCAACTGACAACCCTGTTGTCTCTGTATCAAGCACTACTTCTATCATTTAATATTTTTGTTTTAAGTATTCTAACTTTCTTTTTCATAATAGCATTATTATAATTATTCACCAAAATATAGTTGGATTTATTTTTTTTTTGTTTCAATGTAAGTTGTGATTTTCTGAGTATATTTATTATTTTTTGGTTAAAGTTTTTTCTCTTTTTCAATCTTGAATTGACTTTTTTTCTACTAGTTTTGAGAAATATTATAACATCACCTCTTTTATACATTTTGTTTTCTAAATATAACGGTATATCTAAAACAACAATTTTCTTTTTCCTATTTTTTTTTAAGAACATTCTTAGCTTTTTTCTAATAAAGGGATGAACTATAAAGCCAATACTTTTTAAATTAGAAAATTTTTTTTTGATCGTTTTTGATAATTCGGTTTTTTTAATAGGAAAAGTTTTGATAAATTGAGGAAATTTTTTTTTTAATTTTATAAAACACTGTCTATTATTTTTATATAATTTTTTAACCTCTATATCTGCAGAAAAACAAGGTGCTTTGAATAATTTTGAAACATGCGTTTTACCTGAACCAATATCTCCAACTAAACTAATTTTGATCATTCCAATATCTTCAAAACTTCCTCATCAATTTTAGGTATTACATTATTCCATATCGAAAACGACTGATTAGCTTGATAAATAAACATAAATTTACCGTTTTCAATTCTGTTACCATTTTCTTTAGCTTTTTTTAAAAATTGAGTTTCTTTTGGATTATATATTACATCATAAAAAACTTTATCTTTTGTATTAAGATCTAAATCTAAACTTTCGTCCTTTAGACCAACACTTGTGGCATTTATAACTATATCGAAATCAGGTATTTTTTTCCATTTTAACACTTCTACTTCATTAAATTTTTTTTTAATATTTTCAGCCTTTTCAATAGTTCTGTTTGATAAAAATATTTTTTTACATCCCATGCTTAGCAAAGAATATATAATTGAAGGAACAACCCCACCCGCTCCCAAAATTAAAATTGATTTATGTAAAACATTAATTTTGGAGTGTCTTAAACCCAATTCGAATCCAGCTACGTCTGTATTGTGCCCAATAATATGGTCTCCGCTTTTATAAATAGTATTAACAGAGTCGGTTGTTTCAACCTCTAAACTAAGTTTGTCTAAATATTTTATAACCTTGTTTTTAAAAGGGACTGTTACATTTATTCCATGTATCTCTTCATTTCTCATTTTGTTAATAAAGTCTTTTAATTCTGACTCTTCTAATTTAATTTTATCATAAACCGCATTAATTCTATTTTTTTTAATCCAGAAATTATGTAGCTCTGGAGAAAGAGAATGGCTTATAGGATTGCCAATTACAAAAAATTTTTTCATTTATGCTCCTGCAAATAACATTTGATTTTTAATATTGGTAGTCCCATTATGGTATTTTTATCTCCTTTTATTTCACTAAACAATTTTTTTCCCTCACCCTCTATTTGATACACATTATATGCATAAAGAATTTTATCAGATATTTTTGACAAATAATTTTTTAACTCACTGTCACTAAAATCTTTCATAACTAATTCTGCCTTATCAGTGTAATTCCATATCATGTTTCCTTTTTTAGAAATACAAACTGAACTAATTAAAAAATGACTTTTGCCACTCATTCTTTTTAAAATATCAAGGGCTTCTTCTCGTGATTTTGGTTTTGATATTATTTGTCCATCCAAATCAATTACGCTGTCTGCGCCCAAAACTAGCTTGTCTGGGTTTTTGTTGCTTATTTTGTTAGCTTTTAGTTCTGCGAGATTTTTAGATATTATTTCTGGTGTTGCGCCCTCTTTTAAAAGTGACTCCTTAATAACGTCCTCGTCAACTTTAGATGGTTCAACATTACAAAGAATGCCATTCTCTAATAAGATTTTTTTTCTGACCTCACTTTTTGAAGCTAATATTATCCTACTCATTATGATTAAATATATCGTGAATTTTAAGTATTGAGGCTGCTGTTTCCTCTACTGATTTTCTTGTAACGTCTATAGTTGGCCAGTTATATTTTTGAAAGAGTTTTTTTGATATTTCTATTTCATTTCTAATTTTTTCAAAGTCTATATAATTTTTATTTTCATTCTCTTTTATAGACTGCATTCTGTTTTTTCTTAAATCTACTAACCTATCTGGTTCTGCTGTCAGCCCAACGACACATGTTAAATTTGGTTTTTCTTTTAAGAAATTTGGAACTGATTGTTCATTTACTAATGGTATATTGGAAATTTTCATGCCTTTGTTTGCCAAATAAATCGAAGTAGGTGTTTTACTGGTTCTGCTAACTCCTAATAAAATTACATCAGATTTACCTATATCATCTAATGAGTTACCATCATCGTGATTCATAGTAAATTGGATAGCTTCAATTTTCTTATAGTAATCTTCATTCATAACATGTTGTCCACTCGGAATATGGCTTGCTTCTTGATTTAATAATTTTGAGAAAGTTAAAATCAGATCTCCTAATACACCAAAACAAGGGATCTTTTTCTTATTACATTCTGTTGATAGAAACTGAGCAAGTTTATTATCTACTATTGTGTATAAGAAAATAGAATTCTTATTTTTAGTTGAGTTCTCTATAATCTTCAAGATTTGATTTTCAGTTCGAGTGAATGAGAAATAATGTGTTTTATAATTGAAATTTTTAAATTGAGCTTTAATAGCAAGGAATATTCTTTCTAATGTCTCGCCGGTTGAATCAGAGACTAAGTAGATTTCGTATGTATTACTCATGTATAATTAATAAAGAATTTTGTATTAATAGTAGTTTATAAACAAATTTACAAATTCTAGCGTTTAAAATCAAAAAAAAGCTTTTTAATAACATTATAAAACATGTTTATAACCAATATACAGGTTTTTGAATAAAATTATATTGTCTGCTACCACCCTTATTTTTTAAGATTAATTAAACAAATTAATTGTGAAAAAAATGTTATAAAAGTGTTAGAAAATAGTAATATTCAATATTAACAACCCTAATACAAATAATATAAATATTACTTAATCTATTACTATGACTATTTTACAGGATTGTATAAATAAAAATTTGAAGGTTAATTGTATATGGTTAATGAGGCAAGCAGGTAGATACTTGCCAGAATTTAGGGAAATAAGATCTAAGAATAAGGATTTTATAGAACTGTGTTTGAATGAAAATTTATCATCTGAAATTACTGTTCAGCCTTTAAGAAGATTTGATATAGATGCAGCAATAATATTTTCTGATATTTTGTTAGTACCTTTTGCTTTAGGTCAACCCGTAGAGTTCAAAAAAGATTTTGGACCATTATTAGGAAAATTAGATTTTAATAATATGTCAAACATAAATGAAGTACAATTTATAGATAAATTAAAACCTGTTTATAACGCCATAAAACAAACGAAAGATAAAAAGGAACTAAAGAATAAAGATCTAATAGGGTTCGTTGGAGCACCATGGACAATTCTTATTTATATGCTAAATCAAAAATCCCCTAAAAATGAGGACTTCAAACATAATTTAAAAGATAAAAAATTAATTGAAGACTTATTAGAAATTATCATAAAGTTTCTTAAAATTCATATAAATAACCAAATCGAAAGTGGAGCTACAATTATCCAAATCTTTGATAGTTGGGCTGGACTTTTAAATGAAAAAGATTACGAAAAATTTATATACAATCCTACCAAGGACCTAGTTAATTTTGTGAAATCTAAAAAGATCCCAGTAATATGTTTTCCTAAAGGAATTAATGATTACAAAAGCTATGTTAGTCTGGTTAAACCAGATGTTATTAGTATAGATTATGATGTTGACCCAAAGAAAATTTCAGACAGTATAGATATAACAGTTCAAGGAGGACTAAACCCCAATTTTTTAATTGGAAACAAAGAGGAGCTTAAAACTAATGTTAAAAAATATTTAGATATATTTAGGGATAAACCATATATTTTTAATCTTGGTCATGGCGTACTGCCAAATACTGATCCTGACATGGTGGATTATTTAGTTAAATTTGTTAAAAATTACTCATGAACGAAAAACACCCAAAAATAAACTATGGTAAAACAGGAGTTTTATTAATTAATCTCGGCACCCCAGATAGTACTGGATGGTGGGATATAAGGAAGTATTTAAAAGAATTTTTATCTGATAAAAGAGTAATAGAAGTAAATCGTTTTCTTTGGCAAATAATATTAAATCTTTTTATATTAACATTTAGACCCTCTAAAACTGCAAAAGCTTACAAAGAAATCTGGATGAAAGATAAAAACATGTCTCCACTTAGATACTATACAATGATGCAAACTCAAAAATTATCTAAAAAACTTAATATTGAAAACTTAATAATTGACTTTGCAATGAGATACGGATCACCGAGTATTAATGGAAAAATTAAGGACCTTAAGGAAAAAGGTTGTGAAAATTTAATAATATTACCTCTTTATCCTCAATATGCATCACCCACAACCGCAACAGTTTGCGACGAAGTATTTAGATCTCTAATGAAATTGAGATGGCAGCCGAGCCTTCAAATTGTATCACATTATGAGGAAAACCCTCTTTATATAGATGCAATTGTTAATTCTATAAAAAAGAAAATTTCAGAAATTAATTGGGAACCAGACTTAATTGTTGCGTCATATCATGGAATACCAAAAAAATATTTTGATAAAGGTGATCCATATCATTGCTATTGCATGAAAACTACGAGGCTTTTAAAAGAAAAATTTGACAGCATTGATATCATGACAACATTTCAATCAAGATTTGGCCCACAGGAATGGCTAACGCCCTATACAGATAAGACTTTAGAAGAAATTCCAAAACAAGGTAAAAAAAATATATTAGTTATTTGTCCTGGCTTTGCTTCAGATTGTGTAGAAACATTAGAAGAAATAGCAATACAAGGAAAAGAATCTTTTGTTGAGGCGGGGGGTGAAAATTTTGATCTAATACCGTGTTTAAATGATAATGAAGATCACATAAATTTACTTAAAAACTTAGTGGATTCATACTTAGTAAGAAAATGAATATTTATTTAATTTTAAAATCATTACATTTGATAGCGGTTATTTCTTGGATGGCTGGACTTTTATATTTACCTAGAATTTTTGTATATCATTCTGAAAATAAATTAAATAATGACATTTCTGGAGTTTTTAAAATAATGGAAAGACGCCTATATTTTTACATTATGTATCCAGCAATGTTATTATCTTGGATTTTTGGAGTATCAATTATTCACTTTCAAGGAATAGAATTATTAAAAGCTAAATGGTTTTTAATAAAAATTATCGCTGTAATTATTTTAACAGGCTATCATTTTTATCTTGGACATTGCTTAAGATCATTTAATCAGGATATAAATGATAGTAGTCCTAAATTTTTTAGGGTAATTAATGAAATTCCCACAATTTTACTAATATTGATAGTCTTTTTAGCAATTTTAAAGCCTATGTAGGGTTGAAAAAACTCTAATAATGTTTATATTCATTCTATCTTAACAAATTTCCCTTAACATGAAAATCGAAGAACTCAAAAAAAACCCTCCGGCACAGCTTATTACACAAGCGGAAGAGCTTGGAATAGAAAATGCTAGTACTTTGAGGAAACAAGAAATCTTATTTGCTATTCTTAAAAAACTTGCTGAAAAAGGCGAGGAAATAACTGGTATGGGAGTTTTACAATTATTACAAGACGGCTTTGGTTTCCTAAGAGCGTTAGAATCAAACTACTTACCAGGAGCGGATGATATTTATGTAAGTCCAAGCCAAATAAGAAAATTTGGTCTTAGAACTGGAGATACTGTAGAGGGCCCTGTAAGAGCTCCTAAAGAGGGTGAGAGATATTTCGCCTTGCTACATGTCAGTAAAATAAACAATGAAGACCCAATGAAATCCAGGCATAAAATTGCTTTTGATAACTTAACTCCATTGTATCCAAACAAACAATTAGTTATGGAAGTAGAAAATAATAAAACAGAAAAAAAACCTGATTTAACTTCAAGATTAATTGACCTTGTAAGCCCCATTGGAAAAGGACAAAGATCATTAATTATATCACCGCCAAAGGCGGGCAAAACTATGATACTCCAAAGTATTGCTAACTCCATAACAGCAAACCATCCCGAGTGTTGCTTAATGGTATTACTGATCGATGAAAGACCAGAGGAAGTCACAGACATGCAAAGAACTGTCAAAGGAGAGGTTATCAGCTCTACTTTTGATGAACCAGCTCAAAGACACGTTGCTGTAGCAGAAATGGTAATTGAAAAAGCTAAAAGACTAACGGAGCATAAAAAAGATGTAATTATATTGCTGGATTCCATTACTCGTTTAGGAAGAGCTTATAATGCAGTTGTACCAAGCTCAGGTAAAGTTTTAACAGGTGGTGTTGATGCTAATGCCCTTCAAAGACCAAAAAGATTTTTTGGTGCCGCGAGAAATATTGAAGAGGGAGGATCATTAACAATTATAGCTACTGCTCTAATTGATACTGGAAGCAGAATGGACGAGGTAATTTTTGAAGAGTTTAAAGGAACAGGAAATAGTGAAACAATACTTGATAGAAAAATTTCAGAAAAAAGAATTTATCCAGCAATAGATATAACTAAATCTGGAACAAGAAGAGAAGAATTATTATTCGATAAAAATGATCTTCAAAAAATGAATGTATTAAGGAGAATAATTGCTCCAATGGGATCAATGGATGCTATCGAGTTCATAAATTCTAAATTAAAAGCCACAAAATCTAATACAGAATTTTTTAATTCAATGAATAAGCCAGCTTAAGCTGGAAATTCTCATATCAAATCTGAAAATTATTTATGTTCTTTAGTAATTCACATTATATACTAAAGTAATGACGATTTTTGCACTATCCTCAGCACCAGGACAATCAGGGGTGGCTGTAATTAGAATATCAGGCCCAGAAACAGGTAATATTATCAAATCAATTACAAATAAAGATTTACCACCTCCTAGAAAAGCAAAACTCCTAAAAATAAACAATATCAACAATTCTAGCCTAATTGATGAAGGGATAGTATTATGGTTTCCTGGTCCAAATAGCTACACAGGCGAGGATATGGCAGAACTTCATGTTCATGGAAGCAGAGGTGTAATTACAGAAATACAAAACAACCTTTTGAGCACTAAAAAATGTAGAATGGCCGAGGCAGGCGAGTTTACTAAGATAGCTTTTGTTAATGGTAAAATAAACTTATTAAAAGCAGAAGCAATAGGAGATTTAATAGCTGCCGAAACACAAATTCAGATTGACCAAGCTCAAAGTATTATAAGAGGAAAAAGTTTTTTAAAATTTCAAAGTATTAGAGAAAAAATTATTAAAATTTTAGGAACAATGGAAGCTAAAATTGACTTTCCAGAAGAAGATATTCCCGAAAATGTGACTGATAATATAAAAAAAGAAGTCGAAGATATAGAAATAGAAATAAAAAAAATTCTTGATGACAATAAAGTTGGTGAGAAGATTAGGGCTGGTTTCAAAATAGCTATTGTTGGTCCACCAAATTCAGGGAAATCAAGTTTAATGAATTACTTTTCGAAAAGAGATGTTTCAATTGTTTCCGAAATAGCTGGTACAACTAGAGATGTTTTAGAAACTCATTTAAACTTTGATGGATATCCAGTTATAATCTCGGATACCGCAGGTATTAGGGCATCAAAAGATATAATAGAGAAAGAGGGTATAAAATTAGCGTTTAAAAAAGCAGAGGAGGCTGATCTAAGAATAGTAATAATAGAGCCAAAAAATGTTGAATTCTTTGGTTTTTTGAACGATTTATTCGATAAAAGCTCCCTTTTATTGGTTAACAAAACAGATCTATATGATTTTAAAATTCCCGAGCAATTAAAAAAATATAATCCTTTTTATATTTCTGTGCTTAAAGAAACGAACATCGATAAAGTAGTATCAGAAATTAAATTTATTCTAAAAAAATCTTTATATACAAGTACAGATGTTTTTATTACAAGAGAACGCCACAGGATTAATCTAAATAATTGTATTCTTTCTTTGCAAGATTTCAAAAGCAAAAATATAAACGAAGATTTCGATAAAGCCACCGAGGACCTAAGAGTTGCCGTAAGAACTTTAGGTAAGGTTGTTGGTAAAGTTGATGTAGAAGAGATTTTATCGAGTATTTTCAATGATTTCTGTATAGGTAAATAGACCGCTATTTATCAGCTTTATTGGCTTATTTTACAATTAATCAATAAAATTTAAGATAGTCTTGTAAAAAGGGATTTCAAATATAAATTCAAGTAATGGAAAAAAATAAACAATATGACGTTTTAGTAATTGGTGGCGGTCATGCAGGCTGTGAAGCTGCAGCGGCGTCCGCAAGGCTGGGGGTAAATACAGCTTTATTTACAAATGATAAGTCGTCAATTGGTGAGATGTCATGTAATCCAGCAATAGGTGGTCTAGGTAAAGGCCATCTAGTTAGAGAAATAGATGCACTAGACGGTGTTATGGGAGATGTTGCTGATAAGTCTGGCATTCAATTTAAGTTATTAAATAGAAGTAGAGGACCAGCCGTTAGAGGTCCACGAACACAAAGTGATAGATCATTGTACAAAAAATATATGCAAGAAAAACTCGCAAATTACTGTAATTTAAGCGTTTTTTCTGACTCTGTAATTGGATTTATTTTTAACAAAAACAGTATAAATGGCATATTAACATCCTCTGGCAAAGAAATTTACACTAATAAGGTAATACTTACGACAGGGACCTTTTTAAATGGAGTGATACATATAGGTGATAAAAGAACTCCTGCAGGAAGATATAATGAAAAACCTACTACTGGATTAAGTGAGCAGTTACAAAAATATAATTTCAAAATAGGAAGGTTAAAAACAGGGACGCCACCCAGGTTAGATGGTAGTACGATTAATTATTCAAATTTAGAGGAACAACATCCAGATGAAGTAGTATCTTTTTTCTCTTTCTTAACAAAAGAAAATATTAATAAACAAATTAGTTGCGGAATTACTTACACCAATGAAAAAGTCCACGATCTAATTTATAAAAATATTAAACAAAGCGCAATTTATTCGGGTAGCATAAAGGGTGTAGGACCAAGATACTGTCCTTCAATAGAAGACAAAATTTTTAAATTTAGAGATAAAACAAGACATCAAATATTCTTAGAACCCGAAGGACTTGAAGACAAGACGGTGTATCCAAATGGAATTTCAACCTCACTACCAGCTGAATTACAACAAGAAATATGCCATAATATCAATGGTTTAGAAAATGTCAAAATATTAAGACCAGGGTATGCAATAGAGTATGATTATGTTGATCCTAGGGAACTTTTTTTAACATTAGAGACAAAGAAGATAAAAAACTTTTACTTAGCTGGTCAAATCAATGGCACAACTGGCTATGAAGAAGCCGCAGCTCAAGGTTTAATTGCAGGAGCAAATGCAGCATTGTCAGTCATGAATAAAGAACCATTAATTCTCGATAGGTCCCAAGCATATATTGGTGTGATGATAGACGATCTAGTTACCAAAGGTGTTGCTGAACCTTATAGGATGTTTACTTCAAGAGCCGAATACAGATTATCCCTAAGATGTGATAATGCAGATTTAAGACTGACCCCTATTGGAATTAAATTTAGTTTGGTTAAATCTGAAAGGAAGAAATTGTTTGAGGATAAATCAACAAGATTGGAAAAATTGATAATAAAAATGGATAAATTGAAGATATCACCTTCAGAAGCGGAAAAACACGGAGTTAAAATCGCAAAAGATGGAGTTTATAGGTCAGCAAACTCTATTCTAGCTCAAAAAGGGGTAAAATTTAATAAAATCAGGGATATTTGGCCTGAAATAGGTGATTATAGCAGTGAAATTGAGGAGCAGGTTGAAATTAATGCTCACTACAAAGGTTATATGAAGAAACAAAATGCCGATATTTTAGCTTTTAAAAGAGACGAGAGCCTTAAAATACCATCTGATATTAATTATGATAGTTTTTCTGGACTTTCTAATGAAGTTAAGTCTAAATTCAAGCAAATTAGGCCAAAAACAATGGGTCAGGCTTTAAGAATAGATGGAATTACCCCAGCCGCTGTATTTATTCTATTGTCACATCTTAAAAGAAAGTCTATTAAGCATATAGCTTGATCGAATCAAATCTTAAAAAATATTCTCAATTAGAAACATTAAACGTTTCACGTGAAACATTTCCTGCCCTAGAGGAGTTCAGATCATTATTACTAAGAGAAAATAAGAAAATTAACTTAATCAGCAAATCGACCGAGAAAGACTCAATAAAAAGACATATAATAGATTCAGCACAAATTATTGATATTATTGATAAAAATACTAAAACTTGCTTAGATATAGGGTCAGGTTCTGGCCTTCCTGGTGTAGTTCTAGCAATTATATTTAAAAAAAAGGGATCAAAAGTAAAATTTGAACTTTATGAGAAAAGTCAGAGGAAAAGTAACTTTTTAAGAAAGATGATCAAGCACTTCGAATTAAATGCTGAAGTAAAGCAAAAAAATATTTTCGAAGAGAAAAAATTACAAGCAGACATAATAGTAGCTCGAGCATTTAAACCACTTAAAATAATATTAGAATTAATTAACAAAAATTTTGCTCATTATAACACATTGATACTTTTTTTAGGAAAAACTGGCAAAGATATTATTAATGAATGTTTAAAATTATGGAAGTTTGATTATGAAATTGTAAAAAGTTTAACAGATGCGAATTCAGTAATTGTAAAAATAAGTAACTTAGAAAAAATATGAAAGAAAAAATTATTTCAATAATTAATCAAAAGGGTGGTGTTGGCAAAACGACAACGGTAATAAATTTGGCGGCAGGACTTTCTTTAAACAACAAAAAAATTTTAGTAATCGATTTAGATCCTCAAGGTAATGCTACAACAGGTTTAGGGTTATCTAATGTTGATCAAACACCTAATTCTATCTATCAAGTTTTGAGTGGAGCAAAAAAAATTGACGAAGCAATCTCCAAAACAAAATTTTCTAATCTTGATATAATCACTTCAAATGTTGATTTATCTGGATTAGAAGTAGAAACAGCAGATGATGGACGTAGAGCATATATTTTAAAAGAGAAATTAAGCGCATATTTAAACGATTCTGGAGGAGTATACGATTATGTGCTAATAGACTGTCCGCCATCCCTCAGTTTGTTAACTGTAATGGCCTTGGTAGCTTCCCATTCCCTTTTAGTACCACTTCAAACAGAATTTTTTGCTTTAGAGGGTATCACACAATTAATCAAAACTATAGAAAGGATCAAACTAGGTCTTAATCCTAATCTATTAATCAGAGGTATACTCTTAACGATGTACGACAGGAGAAATAAGCTTTCAGGTGAGGTTGAGACTGAAGCGAGAAATTACTTTAAGGAAAAAGTTTATAAAAATGTTGTTCCAAGAAATGTAAGATTGTCAGAAGCGCCCTCCCATGGAATGCCCGTCATTTTTTATGACAAATCCTGTCCTGGCAGTAAGTCGTATATTGATTTTACAGACGAGTTCTTGGCTCAAGAAGAAAGTTTTGAGACAGCCGCATGATAAATTTTAAAAGCAAGAAAGGTTTAGGCAGAGGTCTATCTTCCTTAATAGGAGAGGGTAAATTAACCTCTAGATCAAAAGCTAATATATATGACCTTGTAAGAAACAAATATCAACCTAGAAAAAAATTTGATGAAACCAGTTTGAATGAACTAACAGATTCTATTAAATCAAGAGGCATTATTCAGCCCATAATAGTTAGATCTTCTAACGAAAATGGCAAGTATGAAATTATTGCAGGTGAGAGAAGGTGGCTTGCTGCTCAAAAAGCAGGTTTGCATGAGGTACCAATTGTAGTAATAGAGGCAGATGATAAAAAAGCTCTAGAATTTGGAATAGTTGAAAACGTACAAAGGCACGACCTAAATGCAATAGAGGAAGCCGAGGGTTACAAAAGACTTATAGATGAGTTTTCTTATGATCAAGAACAAGTAGCTAAATTTATTGGCAAAAGCAGAAGTCATATCACAAATTCCCTTAGACTTTTAAGTTTACCCCCTGAAGTTGTTGATTTTATCAAAGATAATAAAATATCGCCTGGACATGCAAAAATTTTAGTTGGTTTGGAAAACTGCTTATCAATATCAAAAAAGATTATATCCAAAAAATTATCTGTAAGACAAACTGAAAACTTAGTTAGAGCTTATAAATTGCCTTATAAAAAAATTTTAAATCATAAAGATCCAAATATAAAAATATTAGAGCAAGACCTGATGGAAAAAATTGGCATTAATGTTGAGATAAAAAATAAAAAAAATAACAAGGGGTCTATAACTTTTAATTATAAGGAGCTAGATCAATTAAACAGAATTATTGAGTTAATAAAGAGGAATTATTAACTTTCTGATCAAGTATTTCATAAATAAAATTTTTCATCAAAAGTATACTTAAGGAATTGTTTTTTTTAATCTTTACTTCTAAATCATTTAATTTGAAAATTAAATATTTAATTTTTTCAAAAGGCCAAAGTTGAATTTGTCTTTTAATGATAGGCTTATCTTTCCAAAATATTGGTGGTCTGAATTTAGAAATTACTTCGTCTAGGTCTTTTTTATCATCAATATTTTCCATTAAATTAATAATTTTTTTTGTTTTTTGTAAAAAAACTCTTAAAATCAAAAATGTGTCTTCGTGCGTATAGTTACTTTCGTTCAGTATTTCACAAGCCTTTTTAATATTTTTACTTAAGGTTGCATCAACTAATTCTGAAGCGCTGTAGTTTTCAGATAAGTTTGTTAGAGTATATATTTCTTTCTGGCTGACAATTTTTTTATCATTCAAATAACTGGAAACTTTGTCTAATTCTTTCTGAAGATAGCCTCTATCACCATTACATCTGCTGGCTAACAAATTTACAGTCTCATATGAAATGCTGATTTTTCTTTCATTAAAGAAATTTTTTGCAATATTTGCTAGGGATTGTGAATTATCCTTGTAACAAGGGATTATTACGCCGACCTGTGATTTCTCCATATGATTTCTCAGTTTTGATTTTTTCTCT
>CACIWH010000012.1 GCA_902590295.1 uncultured Pelagibacteraceae bacterium
GATTGCATAATTTTAATATCTTAGAAACTTCTTCATTAGTCTCTGGAAATACTACAGCCTTAGATAAAATTGGATCATAAGTGTCTTCTCCTCTTGCATAATTTAATCTTGTAGATTCAGACTCAGAAAATCTAGAGTTTAGTATTTTTTTTAATTCAGACTGAAGTTCGCTATTCATATGATAATGATACTATATAAATCTTACAAAAAATACTTAAATTATTTTAGCATTTTTTTTATGTTTTCTAATGCTTGAGAAATATTATCTCTTGATGCTGCAAAACTAAATCTTACATAATCCTGACAAGTTTGGCCAAATGCTGTTCCTGGTACGATTGCAACACCAGCCTCGTGCATGGCTTTTTTGCAAAATTCTCTTCCATTCATTCCAGTCTCTTTTACTTTTGGAAAAGCGTAAAATGCACCACCAGGTAAACTACATTCCACACCTGGTAGATCATTTAAACCTTTGTGAATAAGATCTCTTCTTGCGGTAAATTTTTCCATCATTTCATGTATAGAATCGTCCGGTCCATCTAGTGCGGCAATACCGGCATATTGGGCAGCAGCATTAACACAGGAAACACTATTTATTAATAGTTTATTAACATGTTCTACTAAATGTTCTGGCCAAAAACTCCAACCTAATCTCCATCCAGTCATAGAATAAGCTTTACTCCATCCCTCTAATACAATGAGTCTCTCTCTTAATTTTGGATAATTAAAAAAGGTTGGCATCTCTTTACCATCAAAAATTTGTCTACTATAAATCTCGTCACTCAGAATTGTAACATGTGGGTGTTGTTCTAAACCTTTAGCAAGTTTATCAATTTCAGATTTTTCAACAAAACTTCCTGTTGGGTTATTTGGATTAATTAAAATTAATAATCTCGTCTTATCAGTGATTAAAGACAATATTTCCTCTGCATTAAACTTTAGATCTTTATCTTTAGTAAGATCATATGGAACTGGGGTAGATCCAGTATAGTTAATCATAGACTCATAAATAGGAAAAGCTGGTGTTGGATGTATTATTTCTACACCTGGTTCTCCAAAACATTGGATCGCATAGTGCATTGTTGGTTTGCCACCTGGCATTATGATAATTCTTTCCGGATCAACATCTTGATTGTAAAGAGTTTTAATTTTTCTTGAAACTGCTTGTCTGCATTCTAGGATTCCATTTGATAAAACATAACCGTGGTGACCGTCATCTAAAGCTTTTTTTGCAGCGTCAACTACATGTTTTGGAGTTTTAAAATCAGGTTGACCTAATCCAAGATGTATCATTGGTTTTCCTGATGCCTCTAGTTTTTTTGCTTCCGCTAAAACTGAGAATGCAGTCTCTGTTCCTAGTCTATCTAAACTTTTCGCTAGTTTCATAAATTTTAATTATCTAATACTGATTTTATAAATTAATTTTAAAGTATTCAACTCTTTTAAATTTTTAAAAATTATTAAAATCATAGGAAATTTAATTATTTCTAAATCTTAAATTATTTCTATTTAGATCGCTTATTTTTGTACAACCCATTAATTTCATATCTCGCTCTAATTCAGCTTTATATTGTCCTAAAGCTCTTTCTACACCCGCTTGTCCTGCTGCAGCTAGAGCATATAGATAAAGTCTGCCTCCAGCACATGCTTTTGCACCTAAAGATAAGGCTTTAAGCATATGAGTTCCTCTTTGAAAACCTCCTTCACAAATAACATCAATTTTATCTCCAACTGCATCAACTATTTCTGCTAACTGATCAAATGGTGATCTTGATCCATCAAGTTGTCTTCCTCCATGATTCGAAACCATTATTCCTGTACATCCAATATCAACTGCTTTTTTTGCATCTTCGACACTCATAATTCCTTTTAATGCAAAATGACCACCCCACTTGGAACATAATTTTTCAGCGTCGTTCCAATTCATAGATTGATCCAACATGGTAGAAAAATAGTTACCAATTGATGAATTTGTACTGGTACCTTCTTTAACAAAATCCTGTAAATGTGGTAATTCAAATTTTCCTTTTGTAAGGTAGTTTATTCCCCACATTGGTTTAGTAGCAAAACTAAATAAACTTGATAGAGTAAGTTTAGGTGGCGATGTGAAGCCCGTTCTTAAATCTCTTTCACGGTTTCCACCTGTTATAGTATCAACAGTTAAGGCCATTACATCAAACTTAGCTGCCTTTGCTCTTTCTAAACAAGAGTCATTTAATCCCCTGTCTTTATGAAAATAAAATTGAAACATTTTAGGTGTGTCTATTAATGAAGATATTTCCTCTACACTTACAGTAGCGAGAGCGGACACACCAAACATAGTATTAAATTTTTGAGCAGCTTTGCCAACTGCACGCTCACCATCATAATGAAAAAGTCTTTGTAAAGCTGTTGGAGAACAGTAAAATGGTAAATCAATCTTTTTTCCAAAAATTGTAGTGGATAGATCCACATTTTCAACGCCTCTCAATACATTTGGTACAAGGTCTACGTCATTAAATGCAGAAGTATTTCGATTATATGTTATTTCGTCATCAGCGGCACCATCAATGTAATGAAATATTGGTGAAGGCAGTTTCCTTTTGGCTAAAATTCTAAAATCATTAAAATTATGGCAATTTTTTAAATTCATAACTCAGTTTAAAAGCTTTTTGAAAAATTGAACATATAACTATTTGCCCCAGGATTTTTTTCACCTAGGCTTGCGTTAGATAAATGATTATATGAAAAACCAAATTCTGTATTTGTCGACAAATCTAATGATAATTGAAGCTCACTTTTAAACTCCAGTAGATGGCCCAAGTCTTTTCCGTCCCCTTCGTGGTATAATCCAGGAGTAAAACTAGGAATTAAATTTAATTTACCAATTTTGTATTCTGCCTGAATTCCTGTGTATAAATATGTTGTTGAGTCGGAAGTAAGCAAAAATCCGGTAACTGGTTTTATTGTGCCTATCAAACTATCTCTAAAAAGATTATCATTTAAATGTTGAACACCAATAATTTGTGATTTTTTTCCATCATCACTGAAATCAAACATTCCTGTATAAACATTGTATTTATGACCAGAGTCAGTTTTTTGATTTTCTTCAGCTAAAGATTTTCCAAAAATTATCAAAATACTTAAAAATAGTATCAAAGTTTTTAAACTGTTTTTCATATTTTTTTACTCTTATATATTCTAAGGTATATTATTGCACCACCTAATAAAAACAACAATATTGGTATAAACCACAATAAAAAGGTTTTTTTTGAATACCCAGGATCATAAACAATCCATTGGCCATATTTTTTGACTAACATATTATAAATTTGATCTTCTGAATAACCACTGTCTATTTGATCTTTAATATAAACTCTCATACTTAATGCAAATTCAGAATTAGAATCGTATATAGACTGACCTTGACAAATCAGGCATCTTAAATTTTTTGCTATATCATTTTCAAGTTTAGAATAATTTTTTGTCTCGGAATAACAGTTTCCAAAAAAGTTAACAAATAAGAATAAAAAAACTATGAACTTTTTTTTAACCATTTATAATCTCCCTAATTTGTTTAACGTGATCATTATTTATTGGTCCTATAATCTTTATTAAAATTTTTTTATTTTTATTAACTAAGAAAGTTTCTGGAACACCATAAGCACCTAGATTAATTGACGCCGTTCCATCTTTATCTACTAAATTATATTTAAATGGGTTCCCATAATCATTTAAAAATTTTATAGAATTTTTTTTTCTATCTTTATAGTTTATGCCAATAATTTGCAGTGAACTTATACTGCTTAAACTCTTAAGAAGATCATTTTCCTCTCTACACGGTAAACACCATGAAGCCCAGACATTAACTAAAGAAAATTCCTTATTTTGAATAACCTCGCTTAATTGTATTTTATCAGATGAATGTAATTGGGGTAAACTAAAATTTGGTAGGTAAGTTGTTTTTTCATTTTTAAATTCTGGAAAATATATTTTATCCTTAATCAATGCTTTATTAAAAACTAAAAAGCAAAAAACAAAAAAAACTAGTATTAAAAAACTATAAGTAATTTTTTTTTTTAGTAAAAACCGCAAATGTACCCCCAAAAATTATTATTAATGTAGAAATCCAGATCCAAATCATGAATGGTTTATTTTGATATCTAACATTAAATAGTTGCTCATCCTTTATTAAATTTATTGTTATGAATCTATCTTTGAATAAAGTTGTTTTAATCGCTGCTTCACTTGTTGCAATAACTGGCTGGTTATAAACTCTGATCTCTGGATATAGTTTAATTATTTTATTATTTTTATTTTTTACTTCAAAAGTACCGATTATTGAAGAATAGTTTTTTTTTTCATTAGTTTTAATTTCTTCAAAAGTTATTTTTTCATTTTTTGAGATAAAACTTTCTCCAACCTTAATATTCTTAATAATTTCTGTAGAGCTAATACTATTAAATAATATTGATAACATTAACATAGCAAAACCCAAATGTGATAAGTTTTGAGCATGATTAGTATTACTT
Source organism: uncultured Pelagibacteraceae bacterium (assembly GCA_902590295.1). The sequence goes on from CACIWH010000012.1 coordinate 4,509, forward strand.
TTTAAAAAGTTAGTAATTGTTTTGATGGTTAAAAAAAATAATGAAAAAATTAAAATTATAACTAAGAAATCTTTTTTAGATAAAAAATATATAGTTATGATTGTTGCGACTGAAGTTAGTAAAAAGTAGTAAATATGGTTAATTTTAAACTTTAAGTTTGTTTTAATCCAACTCATACTAGGGCCAACTGACATAAACAAAAAAAATGGAATTAAGAAAGGTATTAAAAGTTTATTATAAAATGGGGGTCCAACTGAAATTTTTTCTGATGTGATTACATCTAAAAATATTGGATATACAGTTCCTATTAAAACTACGCTTAAAAAATAAATCATAAACCAGTTATTTATTAAAACTGAAGTTTCTTTGCTTAGAAAGAAAATTTCCTTTTTATTTTCCAAATTTTTATTTTCAAAGACTAGAAAGATTACAAATGATATAAAAATTAAAACAAACAAAAAAATTAGGATATAAATTCCTCTAGATGGATCATTTGCAAAAGTGTGAACCGAATTAAGTATCCCAGATCTAACTAGAAATGTTCCAGTAACACTTAACATAAAAGTCACTATACTTAATATAATTGTCCAATTTTTAAAAAGGTCCCTTTTTTCAAGAGTTGATATACAATGTAAAAGGGCAGTTAAACTCAACCAAGGCATTAGAGAAATATTTTCAACTGGATCCCAAAACCAAAAACCTCCCCATCCTAATTCATAATACGCCCAGATCGAACCCAAAAGAATACCCCCTGTTAAAAAGGTCCAAGATATTAAAACCCATTTTTTTAAATTTTTTGCCCAAAGATTGTTTACATATCCGGTTACCATTGCGGCTAAAGCAGACGCAAATATAATTGATGTACCAACATATCCAACATATAAAATTGGTGGATGTATTGCTAGCGCAGGATCTTGAAGTATTGGATTTAATCCAAGCCCTTCAGATGGTACCGGAAAAAGAATATCAAATGGGTTAGAAGTTTTTAAAACAAATATAAAAAAACCAATAACTATTATTTGATGAAATATTACAGTATAAAGTCTAAAATTTTTTGGCTCATCTTTAGAGCTGAAGAAAAAAAATAATATAAAACTTGTCAGTACTAATAACCACAATAATAAGCTTCCTTCGTGATTGCCCCATAAACCTGTTATTTTATAAAATAAAGGTTTTGTTGAATGGGAATTATTATAAACTGTTCCATTACTAAAATCAGATATTATAAAAGTGTATAATAAAATAAAAAAACCTATAACAACGAAAAAAAATTGAAGAGTAAGAAACTTATATATTTTTTTTTCTATATTCAATAAATTTTTTTTAATATTTAAAACTGTACATAAGAAAACAGCAAAAGATGATATAAGTCCTAGTAATAAAGAGAGAAAACCTACATTAGACAATATCATTTTTGCTCCAGACTTTCTTTAACTTCAGGGGGCATATAATTTTCATCGTGTTTTGCTAAAATTTTATCAGCAATAAATAAGTTTTTATCCTCTAAAAATCCTTCTGCTACTACTCCCTTTTCTTCTTGAAATAAATTCGGTACGGTTCCTGCAAAAATAACATTAATTTCACTTTTAAAATCTGTAATTATAAATAAAATTTTTTCATTATCTAAAGTTATAGAATTTTTTTTAACCATCCCTCCAACTCTAATTTTTTTAGTTATATTTTCTGAGGATTGCTTGATTTCAGTCGGTGATTTAAAATATACAACGTCATCCTCTAATAGCTTTAGAATAATATAAACACTTAAAATGATTGTAGTTAGAACAGAAATTATAAATACAATTCTTAATCTAACTTTTTTACCATACATTGATCTAAATTAGATTTTGTGAGCAACTGTTCTTACAAATGTTCTGTTTGTTGATTGTTTGTGAGCTGAAGTAACTTGGTCTGAATTTAAAGACTCATATTTTCTTGCAAATTTAGCTTTTTCTTTAACTAACTGCCTACTTGTTACTTTATATAAGATTAGAAAATTAAATAGTGTGAATACGAATGCTGACCAAACATAAAGCCCATATCCGTTCATGATAAGTAAATCTAAATTCATATTCTATTTAAACCTTTGTTTTTAACTTTTATCAACTCCACATTATATTTCATCAAAAAAATTAACACAGAAAATAGTGCAAATGCCGCAGTCATCAAAAATAAAGGTATTAACATGGACGAATGTATTGTGCTTTCTGATAAAACATTTATCGATGAAGGTTGATGTAAAGTTGCCCACCAGTCTACTGAATATTTGATAATTGGAACGTTAATCACACCTATAATTGAAATATATGATGAGATTTTAACTGCTTTGTTCTTTTCAAAAAGTTTCCACGATAATAAGTATAAAAAATAGAATAAAAATAATACTAACATAGAAGTTATTCTAGGATCCCAAGCCCACCATGAACCCCAAGTTGGCTTGCCCCAAATTGAGCCTGTAACTAAGGCTATTAAGTTAAAAATAAATCCTGATGGAGCTAAACTTTTTGATATTAGCACAAAGTTTTTATTTTTAAAAATTATAACTCCAAGAGACAAAAAAGCTATCATTGAAAAAATCCCGAGAGAAATCCACGCTGATGGAACATGTACATACATAATTCTTACAGAGTCACTTTGTAGATAATCTTGAGGAGACAATATTAACGCCTCAAATAAACCTACTGACAGAAAAATTATAAATAATACAAATATTAAATTTCTAAATTTAGATGAAATTAATACTTTTTTAGTTTTTTCAGTGATTATAGATAACATTTTTTTATTTATATAACGTGAAAATAAACTGATCAAGAATGTTGAGGGAGATAATTGAAGGGAAACGTTAACACCCTTGATCAGTTTGTTATAAATAGAATAATCATTTGTCTAAGTTTTGAGAGAAATGTGTTGAAATAATGACTATTAATTTGATGGCTTAAAGTAAGTTGAGCCTTTTTTTCCTGAGAAGATCTCATTGATTAAAGGGTGTTTAATTGGCTCACCTGAAACGTCTTTAATAAGGTTCTGTTCTGATACATAGGCCTCATAAGTGATATCATCATTTTCAGCAAGTAAATGATAAAAAGGCTGATCTTTTCTAGGTCTTACATTTTTAGGTATAGACTCGTACCATTCCTCAGAATTATTAAATTCAAAATCGACGTCATAAATAACACCTCTGAAATCAAAATGTTTATGTTTGACGACATCCCCTATTGAGAATTTTGCTTTTTGAATAGTCACTACTTAAATATGTGTATTCTTAAAAAAAAATCAATAAAAAAAATATTAAATTTATACATATCTGGTAGGATGTATTTGTGAATAAGTCTTTAATAAAATTCATTACTGATTTCGGTCCCTTAGTAATATTTTTTGGTTTTTATTATAAAAGTGGAAAAAATCTGCAAGTAGCAATACCACCTTTGATTATTGCGACAATAATCTCTGTATTTATAGTTTGGATATTGGAAAAAAAAATACCTTTTGTTCCTCTTTTAGGTGGAGCCTTAATAACATTTTTTGGTGGTCTCACAATTTATTACAAAGACCCCATATTTATATATATGAAGCCTACAATAATAAATATAATATTTGCCCTTGCTCTGTTTTTTTGGAAAATATTTTACTCAAGAACCAATTTTAAAAAAAATTTTAGGTAAAACCATGCCGTTAAACGATGAGGGGTGGAGGAAACTAAATACTAGGTGGATGTCTTTTTTCATTTTTTTAGCAATATTAAATGAGTTTATTTGGAGAACGCAATCAGAGGAATTTTGGGTAAATTTTAAAGTATGGGGAATGTTACCGATAACAATAATATTTACAGCATTTCAAATCCCTTTAATAAACAAATATAAATTAAATGAATAAAGATTTAAAACTTGTAGTCGATAATTCTTTCAAAAAAAAAGAAAATAAACTTTTTTTTGAAAAAAAAGAGTTAAAAAATATTTTGGATTTATACGCTAAAATGGTTTCAAAGGGATCTTGGAAAGATTATGGTCTTTCTATTTCCTCTAAGAGGGTAAGTTTTAGCGTGTTTAGAAATGCTGCTGAAAATGCTGTTTATAATATTAGCAAAAATTTCAAGCCTTCTAATAAAAATCTTAAATATTTGATTACAGATAACAGAAACCGCATAATAAAAAATTCTGATAACTTGGAAAAATTATTAATAGATATAGATTGGAAAAAAATTTAGTTTATCTTCTTTGACCAAAAAGTCTCAATAACATTATAAATAGATTAATGAAATCAAGATAAAGCGTTAAAGCTCCCATTATTGCTTTTTTACCAGAAATTTCAATTGTATCACTTGCCGAATACATATTCTTGATTTTCTGAGTATCATAGGCGGTCAAACCTACAAATATTAAAACACCCAATATTGATACAACAAAATACATCATCGTAGATTTTAGAAATATATTAACTAATGAAGCGATAATTATTCCAATTAGACCCATCATTAAAAATGAACCTAATTTAGTTAAGTCTCTTTTAGTTGTGTATCCGTAAATACTCATTGCTCCAAACGTTGCTGATGTGATGAAGAAAACTCTTGCTACGCTTACTCCTGTATAAACTAAAAGTATCCAAGACAAAGATAATCCCATTAATGAAGCAAATATCCAAAATACGGTTTGTGCCTTGGCTGAACTCATTTTGTTAATTCCAAAACTCATATAAAAAACGATACCTAGTGGAGCTAACATAATTAACCATTTCAAACCTGAATTAAATATAGCGTTCCCAAAACTTGTAAGTCCTGTGATTATCCCCGCACTGTCTGTAACTACAGACATTTTAAATGATAAAAGTGAGATTATACCTGTTAAAAGAACTCCAGTTGCCATGTAGTTATAGACCTTTAACATGTAAGATCTTAAACCTGCATTCCAAACTACATTCTTTTTGACACTTGTTGCTTCAAATATGTTTTGTCTGTTAAAATCCATAAATATAATATAATTATTTTAAACTTATATTCAATGGTCAAAACTGGCTAAGATTATTAAAAAATTTATGAATTTTAAAAAACTAGGTAATACAGATATAGATGTTAGTACAATTTGTCTCGGTACTATGACATGGGGGGAGCAAAATTCAGAAAAAGATGCATTTGAGCAGATGGATTACGCTTTTGAAAAGAATGTAAATTTTTGGGACACTGCTGAAATATACGCGATACCGCCTAAAGAAAGTACCTACGGGAAAACAGAGGAAATAATTGGTAATTGGTTTTCAAAAACAAAAAAAAGAAACAAGATAATACTTGCAACTAAAGTATCTGGTCCTGGACCAGGTTGGATTAGAGGTGGTGGAAATCAATATGACGAAAAAAATTTAAATGAAGCTGTTGATAATAGTCTTAAAAGATTAAAAACTGATTATATCGACTTATATCAATTACATTGGCCTGAAAGAAAAACAAATTTTTTCGGAAGACTGGGTTACGAACATAAAGATGATAATAACTGGAATAAATTTGAAGATATTCTCAACGCTTTAGATAAAATAATCAAAAGTGGAAAAATTAGATATATCGGCCTATCAAATGAAACAGCATGGGGATTGTCAAAATTTTTGGAAATTTCAAAGTTAAAAAAACTTCCTCGAATGATGTCTGTTCAAAATCCTTATAGTCTTTTGAATAGATCTTATGAAGTAGGATTAGCGGAAATTTCAGTACGAGAAAGAAGTGGTCTTTTAGCTTATTCACCCCTCGCGTTTGGATATTTAACTGGGAAATATAGAAATGGAGAATTGCCAAATAATTCTAGGATGCACTTGTTTGGAGACAAGTTTTCAAGGTATAAAACCGAAAATGGCCAATTAGCCATTGAAAAATACTTTAGTATTTCAAAAAAATACAATTTAGATTTATCCCAAATGAGTTTAAAATTCTGCGAACTGCAGCCATTCATAACCAGTGTAATAATCGGTGCAACAACTATGGAGCAGTTGAAAACTGATATAGAAAGTGTAAATATAAATCTTAATAACGAGATAATTGATGAAATTAATGAAGTACAAAAACTGTATCCAAATCCATGTCCATAATTAAAAAAACAATTTTTATATTAATTCTTATTCTTAGTTTTACCTCATTGAATGCACAAGAAATAAAAAAAATTGGTAAATTTAAAGATTGGGAAACAATAGTTGTGACAGATGAAACTGCAAAATTATGTTTTGCTCAGTCTAAGCCAGTTTTGCAGTCCCCAAAAAATAATATAAGAGAAGCAAGACTTTTTATAAGTTTTAGACCTTCTGAAAAAATTTCTGACGAAGTAAGTATTACTTCAGGGTACGAGTTCAATGTACAAAATGCAATACTAGCGAAATCAGGAAAAAATAAAATCAAGTTCGATATATCCAAAGATAATTTTGCTTGGATTACTAACAATAAAATTGAAAAAAAAATGATCAGTGTAATGAAAAAAGGATCGCGAATTATGATCACAGGTTACAATAAATCTGGTTCTCAAACAATTGATCACTACTCTCTAATGGGTTTTACAAAAGCATACAATAGCGCAAAAAAAAATTGTAGCTAATGAACACCAAATAACAACCTAATGAAAAAAATAGTCTTAGCTTACTCTGGTGGTTTAGATACATCTATTATTCTTAAATGGTTACAAGAAAATTATAATGCTGAGGTAATTGCTTATACAGCTGATATTGGCCAAGAAATGGATAAAAAAAAGATTATTAGAAATGCAAAAAAATTAGGTGTTAAAAAAATAATAATTAAAAATCTTAAAAATATTTTTGTAAAAGATTACGTATTTCCAATGATTAGAGGTCATGCGATTTATGAGGGAGTTTATTTGCTTGGTACATCTATTGCCAGACCGTTAATTGCAAAAGATCAAATTCAAGTTGCTAAGAAATTCAAAGCATTTGCTGTTTCTCATGGTGCGACTGGAAAGGGAAATGATCAAGTAAGATTTGAATTAGGATATCATTATTTTGGTCCAAAAATAAAAGTTATAGCTCCATGGAGGATTTGGAAGTTAAAATCAAGAACTGATTTAATGAAATATGCAAAAAAACATCAAATTTCAATTCCAAAAGACAAAAAAGGAGCCTCACCTTTTTCAGTAGATGACAATCTATTTCATACATCAACCGAGGGTAAAGTTTTAGAAAATCCAAAAAATTCGGCTCCTGAATTTATATTTCAAAGAACAACTTCGCCTGAAAAAGCACCTAATAAACCTACTTACGTTACAATTGGATTTAAAAAAGGTGATCCAGCTACTATTAATGGGAAGAAGTTAGCTCCAGAAAAACTGTTAGAAAAATTAAACCAACTCGGTGGAAAAAATGGAGTTGGAAGAGTTGATCTAGTTGAAAATAGATTTATCGGAATAAAATCAAGAGGAGTTTATGAAACTCCTGGAGGAACATTGCTTTTAATCGCTCATAGAGCAATGGAGTCTGTAACACTAGATAAAGAAACTATGCATAAAAAAGACTCGATAATGCCAAGATATGCAGAATTAATTTATAATGGTTATTGGTTTTCAAAAGAAAGATACAAATTACAAAAAATTGTGGATCTAAAAAGAAACAAGGTAAATGGAAGTGTTAAGATTAAACTTTACAAAGGAAATGTCACAGTTCAATCGAGATTGACAAAAAGTAGCGCTTATTCAATGAAAAAAGTTTCTTTTGAAGAAAATAAAACTTTTAATAAATCCAATGTTGAAAGATTTATTAATTTCCACAAAAAAAGATTAAAATAAAGAATTATGAATTTTGAAGCCTCAAGAGCGAAAGCTGTAGATAGATTAAATCAATTTGTTGAAAAAAATCTTTCTGATTATTCAAAGCTGAGAAATTTTGATTTTGGTCCTGATAAACGAGATAATGTTTCGTGTTTGTCACCTTATGTTACACATGGCGTTCTTAATGAAATTGAAATTATAAAAAAATCACTAGAAAAGTTTTCATTTTCAAAAAATGAAAAGTTTATACAGGAAGTACTTTGGAGAACGTACTGGAAAGGATGGTTAGAGTTAAGACCCAATGTTTGGAGTGACTATTTAATTGATTTAAGAAATATTAAAGAAAAATATAAAGATGACAAAAATTATCAAAATGCAATAGAAGGTAAAACAAATATTGATTGTTTTAATGAATGGGTTAATGAGTTAAAAAATAATAACTATCTTCACAATCACACTAGAATGTGGTTTGCCAGTATTTGGATTTTCACACTTGATTTACCTTGGCAACTGGGTGCTGAATTTTTTATGCAACACCTTTTTGATGGGGATGCTGCATCAAATACTCTTGGATGGAGATGGGTTGCAGGAGTTCAAACACAAGGAAAACATTATCTTGCAAGTGAATGGAATATAAAAAAATTCACGAATAATAGATTTAAAAATATTAAATTAAATGAAAATGCTCCTCCAAAAATTTCTGAAAGAACTTATACAATAATAAAACAAGATTTTAAAAATTCTGAAAATATTGAGCCAATTAATTTACTAATTTTTGATAATAATTTGTCTTTTGAATTCACAGACTTTAGAAATGATAAATTCAAAAAAATATATTTAGTCTTTAACAAAAATGAGACCAGATCAATCAAGCTCAATGAAAAAGTAGCAAAATTCAAGCACCTTCTATTTGAAGATCAAGAAAAAAGATTAAAAGACCAATCAATTGATTGTGAAATAATTGATATAAGCCAAATTAAAAAAATTGAAGAAAAAAACATCGGATTGTATCCAAATGTTGGAGAAAACCTAGATTATCTAAATTTAAATAATTTAAAAATAAATTTTTTATATAGAAAACTTGATCAATATTCTTGGCAATACTGTAATAAAGGTTTTTTTAATTTTAAAAATTATATTCCCAAAATTATATCAAACTTTACTTAATGTTGTTAAGTTTTATCTTGCAAGTTTTATAAAGATGTCACCCATACCAGCATCTAGTTCCTCTAGAGGTGTATTATTTCTTAATTCACAGTACCGACCAGTAATTTGATGATTTTTGACTAAATCAATATCATCATTTTTACATGTTCTTCCGTTATGTAATAATCCTATAACTATTCTATTATTTAGATTAAACACTTGATCGCTATTGATTTTTTTACCATCGCAAAAATATTCTTTATTTACTCTATTTGGAAAATCATTTTTATTGCAAGGATTTTTAATTGTTATAACGTAGAATTCTCTTAAGCCATCTATAAATTTATATTTCATTTTTTGAACTTCTGAATACTTCATTACATCACAAGAACATGGAACGCAGCATCTATAATAATTGCCACAGATTTTATTATTTGATTTACTCTCTTTAACAAATAAAAACTCCGAGTCACTATCAGGATCAATTAATGATCCAGATACAGAGCAAAATAACTTATTATACTCGAGGAAATCCTTATATGTATTTTCTTTGTCTAAGATATATTTAAAGAATTTAGGTCCAGCAGCATTTCTATTTTTATCTGGAAATATTCTAGACCAATCAGTTATTAGCTCTTTATGATAATTTTTTTCTTCAGCAATTACTTCAATTTGAAATAATATTGTCAATAATAGTAAGCATTTAACTAAAATTTTTTTCATTTTTGTTTTATAGTAATTGTTTGATTAATTTTAATTTTATCCAAAAAATCTTTTTTACCATTTGTCCATTTAACTTCTATTCTAAAATCTTTTTCATTTTTTCTAATTCCATAATGTGCCACAGGTTCCATTTGGCATAAATAACCAGATCCAGCATCTATTGTTTTTGAATGCTTTCTTTGATTAGACATTAAAGTTACAGTTGCTCCCCTAGCAGGAGCTCCAAATTTATTGATGGGCTTGATCCTTAAATATTTATTATTTTTTTCTACTTTTGCCTTATACAATGTCAAAGGTTGTGCTTTACTTTCGCCGTGAGAGACTAATAATTCTAAAATACCATCATTATCAATATCAGCTACAGCTGCTCCAGTGCCAAATCCTTGAGTCTCAAGCGCTGTTTTTAATTTTATTTCCTCGAATTTTCCATTTTCATTTATTTTAAATAATTTGTTTGGTTCTGCGATATTGTTCATAAAAACTTCATCAAA
>CACIWH010000013.1 GCA_902590295.1 uncultured Pelagibacteraceae bacterium
AATATTAAGAAAACTTTATACTTTTTAAATTTAGTTAATTGTTTTTTATTAAAAGAATAAGAAAAGGACTTTGTAAAACTGTTTATAAGATTTTTCTTATCTGTTCTTTTATCGATTAAATTTCTATAAATTAATCTTAATCTTGATCTAATTTTTGTTCTTTTAAAATTTTTAAAACTAATGTTTTTCGATAACATTTAATTAATTTTTTATCTGATCGAGTACAAAATCTTCAGTAGTAGAATTGCTTGTTGAGCTTTCAATTTTATCTTTTGGTATATCTTTAGATTTTATAGATGAAAGAATATCATCTATTTCTGTTTCTATCGATTCTTCCCTAGTCATTTGTACCGGATCCTCAGGCTCTGGCAAATTATTAAAATCAGGTGGTAAAACTAGGGGATTTTTTTTAATTACTAAAAACTCATCACTAGATTCATATTTCTTTCCTGATAAAGCATCTTTAACCGATTGGCATGAGTACAACGAAATAATTAAAATTAATAAAAGTATATTTTTAAACATCTTTTTTACTCTTAAAAAAAAATTCATCAAAAATAAGGCAAATAACTCCAATCGAAATAAATATATCAGCGGGATTAAAAATAAACCAGTGTAAATCTCCTATATGAAAATCTATAAAATCTGGTACCGCATTGTATATCAATCTATCAAACAAATTTCCTAATGAGCCACCTAAGATCAATAGAAAAAAATATTTTCTTATGTCGTTTAATTTAAACAAAACATAAATAATCACTAAATTAATTATGATAATTAGTAAAGTTATAATGTTATATATACTTTTGTTTTCAAAAGATAGTAAGCCAAACGCAATTCCTTCATTCCATATTAAATAAACATTCAAAAAGGACGTTAAAAATATTTGTTGATTACTAATATCTTCGTAAAGATTTATTACATATAGTTTACTTAATCTATCTATTAAAAAAACAATAGTTACAATAAACAAATTCAATAAAAATATTTTATTTTTTTTTTCCATCAAAACCACAATTGTGTCTCTCGCATTTTTTTTCAAAAATTTTCCAACATACAGGACATTTTTCACCAATAGCTTTTTTTGTTATTACATTCGTGTTTGCTTTGATATCTTGATTTAATTTTAATTCTGCATTCGAGGTAATACAGATTTCAGCAAAATCATAATCTTTTAAAAGATCATATTTTTCTTTATTTAGTTCAATTATTATTTCAGCTTCTAAGCTAGAACCAATTAGTTTATCAGCTCTTTTAAGCTCTATACTTGAATTAGCAATCTCTCTTACATTTAATATCTCTTTCCATTTTTTAGCAAGATTTTCGTTTTTCCAGTTCTCTGGAATCGTTACGAACTTTTCTAAATGAATGCTTTCATTTGATTTTTTATTTATCAATTTGAAAATTTCTTCGGTAGTGAAAGACAAAATGGGAGCAAACCATTTGAGAAGGCAATCCAGAAGTACATTTAATATTTGTAAACAATCTTTTCTTCTCTTCGATTTTAAATCATCACAATATAAAGAGTCTTTTCTTATATCAAAATAGAAGGAAGATAGGTCGACTGTGCAAAAATTTAATAAATCTTTATAAAGCAAATGAAAATTATAAGATTTAAAATTTTTTTGATAATTATTATTTAACAAATAAATTTTATGCAACATCAGCTTATCAAGTTCGCACAGTTCATCATAATTTATCTTATTGAAATCATTTTCTGAAAATTCATCTCTTAAATTTCCAAGAATATATCTAAAAGTGTTTCTTATCTTCCTGTATGCGTCCGCATGCTGTTCCAAAATTGTGTAGTCTATTCTTAGATCCTCTGAATAATTAGAAGCTGCAACCCAAATTCTTAGGATATCAGCACCATATTTTTTTAATATATCATCAGGTGAAATAACATTACCTAATGATTTGGACATTTTAAGTCCTTTTCCATCTACAACAAATCCATGTGATAAGATTGTTTCAAAAGGTGCCTCTCCTCTAGTTCCACAAGATTGTAGAAGTGAGGAATGAAACCAGCCTCGATGTTGATCCGAACCTTCTAAGTACATAGAAGCAGGCCATTTAAGATCTTTTCTAGTTTCTAAAACAAAAGAGTGTGTAGAGCCACTATCAAACCACACCTCTACAATGTCTGACAGTTTTGTAAAATTTTCTGCTTTGTATTTTTTTCCAAGAAATTTTTGAGCATCATCCTTAAACCAGCAGTCTGAACCCTCTTTCTCATAAATTTTTGCAATATTTTCAAAAACTTCATCATCAACTAAAACCTTTCCATCTTTTTTATTTATAAATATTGGTAGAGGAACACCCCAAACTCTTTGCCTTGAAACACACCAATCTGGCCTGGTCTCAATCATAGACTTCAATCTCTCTTTTCCTTTTTCAGGATAAAAAACTGTTTTATTTATTGCTTTAAGCGCTTTGTCTCTCAAACCATGACTTTCCATTGAGATAAACCATTGTGGGGTTGCTCTGTGAACCAAAGGAGCTTTTGATCTCCAAGAGTGGGGGTATGAATGATTTAATTTACCATTGAATACTAATTTTTTTTCTTTTTTGAGTTTTTCTATAACGATAGTATTAGCTTTAAAAATGTGTGTACCTTCAAATAAAGGAATATTATTAGTATATTTACCATCATCATCAACTGTCTCTAAAGCTTTAATGCCATTATTTAAGCATAAATTAAAATCATCTGGGCCGTGACTTGGTGCGCAATGTACAATACCCGTTCCTTGCTCAGTTGTAACAAATCTAGCCTCTAACATAGGGACATTATAATCATAACCAAGATTATGAAATGGATGTGAACAGATTGTTCCTTCAAAATCATTTCCCAAAAATTCAGAAATTATTTGAAATTTTTCAATTTTACACTCATCTACAAATGAGTTTAATAAATCTTTCGCAACTATTAACTTTTTATTTTTAAAATCAGACTCACTAGTAATCTCTATAATTAAATATTTAAGACTTTTATTATAAGCCAAAGCTTTATTTGCAGGAATTGTCCAAGGTGTGGTAGTCCAAATAATTACTTCACTATCTAATAGATTTTTATTTTTTGAATTTTTCACTGGGAAAGAGGTATAAATGGTATCCGATGTATGATCTAAATATTCAACTTCCGCATCTGCTAATGCTGTTTTTTCGACAGTAGACCAAAGAACTGGTTTATAGCCTCTGTATAAACTCCCCTCTTTTAAGAACTTGCCTAATTCTCGTACTATTTGAGCCTCAGCATCGAAGCTCATTGTCGAGTAATAATTATTCCAGTCACCAATTACCCCTAATCTTTGAAATTGATCTTTATGTATTTCAATCCATTTTTCTGCAAACTCTCGACACTCTTTTCTAAATTCAACTATCGGAACATCGTTTTTATTTTTTTTATTTTTTTTATATTGTTCTTCAATTTTCCATTCTATCGGTAAACCATGACAATCCCATCCTGGTACATAAACCGAATCTTGACCACTCATTTGGTGAAATTTGGTTACAATATCTTTTAAAATCTTATTGAGAGCTGTCCCCATATGAATATTTCCATTAGCGTAAGGGGGGCCATCATGTAAAACAAATTTTTTTTGACCTTTGCTTTTATCTCTTAATTGCTTGTAAAGATTTATATTGGTCCAATACTTAATTAAATCTGGTTCTTTAACTGGAAGATTTGCTTTCATTGAGAAAGCTGTTTTTGGTAAGTTTATTTGTTCTTTGCTCATTAATTGATTTTTTTTACTTTTTTTATATCAAGTTTTATTTGCTTTTTTAAATAATTTATATTTTTAAATTTTTTTTCACCTCTAATAAATTTTACAAACTCAACTCTAATTCTTTTACCATATATTTTTTTATTAAAATTAAATATATTTACCTCTAGAAGTATTTTTTTTTGATTAAAAGTTGGTCTAATCCCCAAGTTAGCAATTCCTTTATAAATCTTATTGTCTGACAATAAATTAACCTTAACGGCATAGACACCTAATTTTGATATTACGTAATTTTGCATTTCTATATTGCATGTGGGAAATCCAATTGTTTTTCCTAACTGTCTTCCTTTTTTAACAATCCCATCAACGGTCCATAATCTATCTAGGTATTTATTAGCAGTATTTAAATTTCCATCTTGTAACAACTTTCTTATTAATGACGATGAAACCACTTTATTTTTTATTTTAAGTGGCGAAGGTTTAATAACTTTATAATTGTATGTTTTTTGATACTTTTGTAATAATTTTACATCTCCTTCCCTTTTATTACCAAATTTAAAATTGTTGCTCACATATATATATTTCATTCCAATTTTTTTGATTAAGATATTCTTGATAAAATCATTACATTTTATTTTTGAAAATTTTTTATTAAACTTTTGGTTAATAACAAAGTCCACATTAAAATTCTTAAGTATTCTAATTTTTTCATTAAGATTAGAAATTCTATAATTTTCTAAATCTTTGGAGAAAAACATTTTTGGAATTGGATCAAAAGTAAAAACGCCGATTTTTAGTTTTGATTTAGATTTTAATTTTTTTGCCCTTTCAAAAAGTTTTCGATGTCCCAAATGTAATCCATCGAAACTTCCAATTAATATGATTGAGCCTTTGTCCTTATTTTTGATATTAAAATTTTTATATAAATTTATTTTTTTTACCATACTAAACTTTTTTGTGTGTAGTCGATATCTACATCATATTTCTTTTTTAATTCATCAATATTGTTTTCATTTTTGTGGATACCATTCATGATAAACAGTGAATTAAAATTTTGGACATTAGCACCCTTAATATCTGTATTTAAATTGTCTCCAATGCAAAGAATATTTTTGTTTTTAATGTCCGCTGATTGGGTATAAATTAGTGGATAAGGTTTACCAAAATATTCCACGACTCCGCCAAGATCTTCAAAAATTTTAGCTACAGATCCAGCACATAATTCTCTGTTGCTTCCTCTATCAACAACTAGATCTGGGTTGGTGCAAACCATTTTTTTATCTATTTTATTTTTAAGTAAATTTTTATAGTAGTCTAAATTTTCTGAAAAATTATCATATAATCCTGTACAAATAATAAAATCAGACTCATCTAAGTTATTTACTTTAAATTCTTCAAAAGACTTAAATAAATCAAAGTCACGTGGAGGACCAACATGAAAGAACTTCAAAGCTTTATATTTAGACTTCAAATATTTCAAAGCTACTTCACCAGAAGTAGATACCTTTTTACATTTACTTTGATCTAATCCCAGATTCTTTAGATAGTTTATAACTGTATTATTTGGTCTTGGAGCATTTGTTAGCAAAATATATTCTTTTTTGGACTGCTCAAGTTTATCAAGTACATTGATAGACTCTTCATATAATTTAATTCCATTATGCAGGACGCCCCAAATATCAATAAATAATAAATCAATATCATTTATTATAGATTTAAGGCCTGTTTTATCTAAATTTACGGTCATGAGTGAGATATAGCTTAAAAATCTATGAATTTCTTTGGTTTTTTTTATCATATATTTTTTTTCAGCATCTTGAAAAATTACAGCTTTAAGACTATATGACCTCAATATTTAAAGGAGTAATTTATGAAATTTAAACCTTTGCATGATAGAGTTCTTATCGAAGTCCTTGATAGCAGTGAAAAAACTGCTGGTGGAATAATTATACCTGACTCTGCTCAAGAGAAACCTCAAGAGGGAAAAGTAGTTGCTGTTGGTGGTGGTTCTAAAACTGAAGATGGCAAAATCATACCAATGGATGTAAAAGTTGGAGATAAAGTTTTATTTGGTAAGTGGTCTGGAACTGAAGTTAAAATAGATGGAAAAGAATACAGCATAATGAAAGAATCGGACATTATGGGTATTTCAACATCAAAATAATATTTATTAAGGAGTAAAATATAATGTCTAAAATAGTAAAATTTAATTCTGAAGCTAGAACAGCAATGCTTAAAGGTGTTGATATTCTTGCAAATACAGTGAAGGTAACTTTAGGTCCTAAAGGAAGAAATGTAGTAATTGATAAATCATACGGAGCACCAAGAACTACGAAGGATGGTGTTTCTGTTGCCAAAGAAATAGAGTTACAGGACAAATTCGAGAACATGGGTGCTCAAATGGTAAAAGAAGTTGCGAGCAAAACAAATGATGAAGCTGGAGACGGCACAACTACAGCAACAATTCTTGCACAAGCGATTGTAAAAGAAGGTTGTAAGTATGTGACTGCTGGTATGAACCCCATGGATGTTAAAAGAGGTATTGATGCAGCAGTTGATCATGTGAGAGAAAAATTAATATCATCAGCAAAAAAAGTTAAAGATAGTGATGAGATTGCACAAGTTGGTACAATTTCAGCGAACGGCGATAAAGAAATTGGAAATATGATTTCTAAAGCTATGCAAAAAGTTGGTAATGAAGGTGTAATTACAGTTGAAGAAGCTAAAGGAATTGAAACAGAGCTTGATGTGGTTGAGGGTATGCAGTTTGATAGAGGATACTTATCTCCATATTTTATTACTAATGGTGATAAAATGACTACTGAGCTAGAGAACCCTTTAATTTTATTACACGAAAAAAAGCTAACTAACTTACAACCTATGGTTCCGCTTTTAGAAGCAGTTGTTCAAGCTGGAAGACCATTAATGATTATATCGGAAGATGTTGAAGGTGAAGCGCTTGCCACTTTAGTAGTTAACAAATTAAGAGGTGGTTTGAAAGTTGTTGCTGTTAAGGCCCCAGGTTTTGGTGACAGAAGAAAAGCAATGTTAGATGACATAGCTATATTAACTGGTGGACAAGTTATTTCGGAGGACTTAGGTATAAAGCTTGAAAACGTAAAACTTACTGACTTAGGGTCTGCTAAAAGAGTAAAAGTTGATAAAGAGAATAGTACAATTGTCAGCGGGTCTGGAAAAAAAGCTGACATTGAAGCAAGATGTAATCAGATAAAACAACAAGTTGATGAGACTACTTCAGATTACGATAGAGAAAAACTTCAAGAGAGACTAGCAAAACTTGCTGGTGGTGTTGCCGTGATAAAAGTTGGTGGTGCAACAGAAGTTGAAGTAAAAGAAAGAAAAGACAGAGTTGAGGATGCATTAAACGCAACGAGAGCAGCTGTTGAAGAGGGAATAGTTGTTGGTGGTGGTTGTGCTTTATTATATGCTTCACAGGATCTTGATAAAGTTAAAGTTAAAGGTGACGATCAAAAAGCTGGTGTCGAAATTGTAAAAAGTGCACTTCAAGCACCAATAAGACAAATAACAAAAAATGCAGGTGTTGATGGATCTGTCGTTGTTGGAAAATTATTAGAGTCAAATAAACCTTCAACTGGTTATGATGCGCAGTCAGAACAATATGTTGATATGTTCAAAGAAGGTATCATTGACCCAGTTAAAGTTGTTAGAACAGCTTTGCAAGATGCTGCTTCTATTTCTGGTCTATTAGTAACAACTGAAGCCATGATCGCTGACAAACCAGAGGAAAAAGACTCAGCAGGTGGAATGCCAGCTGGTGGAATGGGCGGCATGGGCGGCATGGGTGGAATGGGTGGAATGGGAATGTAATTTCCGAAATTTCATTTTAAAAAATTTAAAGGGCAGATTTTTCTGCCCTTTTTTTTTAAATTTTTCCTGTCATGGGGGCCTAAAAGTTGTTCTTACAAATTTATGTAGTCTTTTTCTGATTAACCACATAATACAATTTTATTAAATAGCTAGGTTGTATTCAATTATTTTCTTTTTTTTGATAATCCAAGTTTATCGCTGTGCCTTAGTCTTAATACAACTATTGCAATAGCTATAAATACAATTGCTAGAGACTCGTACAATAGTTGTGAAGCATCCATCTCTTTTCCCTGTAGAATTATAAATCTTGATAAAGCCGTTATTGCAATCAATAGGGGTAAAGTAATACTAATCGATTGCTCGTCCCAAAAAACACGCACCATTGCTAAAACTTCTAGATATAAAAACATAAGTAGTAAGTCTGCCAATGTAACAGTTTGATTCATAAACATATTTCGTATTTCCAATAAGACTGCAAGAACTGTGCAGATTAGTATAACTGCGAGTAAAATTAGCTGAATATTTTTTACTAAATCTTTCACAGATTCAATCTAATTGATTCTCTAAAAAATAAGAAGCTATTTATTTTTATCCTTTTGAGTGAAAGGTAACCATTTTTCGAAAGCAGATTTATCAGGTCCATCATACTTTATTTCGTATGAGTTAGTTCTAGTTAAAACTTCGATACCCTTAGAAAATATGAATATAAACATTAAAATAAATATTAATGACATGATTTTAAAAGGATTAAAATTTTTAGTCTTAAAAACACTAACCGATTGTGCTTCGGCGTTATGAAATTGTTTAAAAGTATAATAAACAGCAAAAATTATACCAGCATGAGCTAAAAAAACTCCAGCCCATCCAAATATAAAAGTTGTATATGAAAATATATATAAGCTAAATACTACCGACCAAATAAAGCTTAAAACTAACAAAATTTGTAATCTAACTGTTTTTGGTAGTGCTCTTAAATCATTTTTACTATCATCAAATAGTATGTTTGCAGAATCAATCATGAATTTTTTAAGGGACATACAACTATTTAAATATTTTAAACAAAAAAATCAATTAAAGAATTTTCCCACTAAATATAATCCCAAAGCTACAGCGGGACCTATGCCAAAAGCAAAAAGTAATGTGCCAATTCCTACAGTGCCTCCTAAATACCACCCTATTGATACAACCGAAATTTCTAAAAAGGCTCTTACAGATGCTATTGGAAAATTTGTTTTTCTTTGTAAGCCTGTCATAAGACCGTCTCTTGGTCCAGGTCCTAAGTTAGCAATTAAATAAAAACCGGTACCCAATCCTACTAATAAAACTGATGCTATGGCTAATAAAAGTTTATTTAAATATATTTCTGGAGTAGGAACAAAAATTATACAAACATCAATCATGGTAGCTATTATTAAAATATTAAATAATGTACCAAGACCTGGTTTTTGTTTGAGAAAAATCCATAAAGATAAAACAGATACACTCACCATGAAAGTAACTATACCTACAGATATATCAGTATTAAGAGATATTCCTTGAGCTAATACACTCCATGGAGATGCACCTGTAAACGAAACTATAAGCAAACCCTCGCCTGCACCAAATAACGTTAATCCAAAAACTAAGAAAAAAATAGTTATCAATTTTGGTCTTAAGTTGAATGGGTTTTTAGAACTCCATGATTTTTTTGGAATTTTTTTTATAGTTAAAAACATAATTAATTATTAGAATGTATTTTTAATCTTAAAATGAAAATAATTACTAAAATATTACTTCTTACCATAATATTAATATTTTTCCCCCTCAAATCTTTTGCACATGTAGAACACTATGAAAAAGTTGAGAAATTTTTGATGGAAATTTTTAAAGATGGAAAAAAAATTGGTTTTAACAATTATACATTTAAAAGAAATGATCAAAATTTGGAAATAGATAATAAGACAGAATTTAATGTTTCTATATTAGGATTAAATGCTTTTTCAATTAAAGGAGTTAGTAAAGAACTTTATAAAAATAACAAACTTGTTAGTTTTAAATCAGATACTATTCAAAATAAAAAACAAAAATTTGTTGATTTATATTTAAATGAAAGTAAAGAAAGTTATTTTATTAAGGGATCCTCTTATACTGGCGAGGTTGATTTAGATATAGTAATTGGTAGTTGGTGGAATCACAAAATAATCCAAAGTGAAAAAAACATAAGCCCAATTTCCGGAAGTATAAACAAGCAAACTATAAATTTTATAAAAAAGGAAAAAATAAACTTGTATGGTAAAGTTTACGATACAAAGCATTTTGTAATTTTATCAAAAAGACTCAATAAAGAAGAGAGTGAGGAACGCAGATATGATGTGTGGTTAGATATAAATACTAATCATATTTTAAAAATGACATACTCAAAGTATGGTTTATGGGAATATAAATTAAAACAAGTTATTTATTCAAAATAATTATTTAGTTTGTCTTGCTTCTCTCTCTAGAAATCAACTGGGTTAATGAGTCTACCATTAAGTCTGATGCGGTAAATATGTCTGTCGACTTAAATTCGTGGGAGTGATTTTTCTCTGGATTACTTTTATCCTCTATAACTATATCACCACTTAGGGAATTATCTTTAATGTATATTAATATTAACCACTCCTCATCTTTCGAATCATCTTTTTTAATAAAAATTTCACCTGTTTCAAATCTTCTATCTATGCATCTAAAAATAGACATCTCTCTAGTTAAATGTCTTTTATTTAATTGAAAAACTAAACTGCTAGCGCTCCTGTAAAAACTTTCTAAAGAATTTTCAATTTTTTGTCTGGAGACTATGTAATCATGCTCTTTCTTTAAAAGTGCATCTCTATCATCTTTATCAGAAGTTTTTATACCTAATGCCTCTACCCTCTCTCTAATTTTCTGGTCTCTAATTAATCTATATTTTTCTTTAAGTTTATCGATCCTGTCTTGCAAACCAGCATAATCTTCTCTTTGTTCTTTAAGTGAAATTTTTTCTAGTTTCTCTAATTCTTTTATTTCTCTAACTCTAAATTTCTCAATCTGTTTTTGTAACTTTATTTCCTCTAAAAATTTTCTTTGTCTTTCCGATTGTTCTTGTCTAAGAATTGCTTGTTCCTTTCTAAGGAAATTTTTCAAATCTTTAGATCTTTGTTTTTCAAGCAAAATTTCCTCTTTTAATTGCTTTTGTTTAAGCTTTAATTGTATATCTACATTTTCTAGCTCCTTTTGTTTTTCTTGTTGTTTGATTTTTTGCTCTTTCTCATATGCCTCTATTTTTAATCTCTGTTTTTCTTCTTTT
>CACIWH010000014.1 GCA_902590295.1 uncultured Pelagibacteraceae bacterium
AACTTTTCTAATACAGTATTTAGGTTTAAACCAAGTTCTAAATTCTTATTGATTAAATCACTTAAAATTTTAGCATCCCTCACAGTCATATTAAATCCTTGTCCAGCTAATGGATGAATTTTGTGCAAGGCATCTCCAAATGATAAAATATTTTTAAAAAAATAGTTTCGTGAGAGTGATAAATTAATTGAAAACGCTTGTACTGTTTTAATTTTTTTAATTTTATAAAATCTATTAAACCGTTCAATCAATTTTATTATTTTTTGTTGATCTTTTATTAAGTCTTTGTCAAATACAGAAAAGACAATTGATGTTTTTGTATTTGAGATAGGCAAAAAAGCTAAAGGCCCATATTTTGTGAAATATTGTTCAGCAGTATCATTTTTAAAATTTTGATGATTAAGAATTGCTGTAAACGCTTTACTATTATAGTCCTTAGTAATTTTTTTGCTAAAATATTTTTTAAATAAAAAATTATTTTGATCTGTGATAATTATAATTTCATAATTTCTTTTTTTTAAATCAAATATTATTTTGTGCTGAGGCTTTTTTATAATTTTAACAAGTTTATTATTTTTAATCTTAGTTTCTAATTTTTTATAAAATTTACTATAAGAAGTCATGTAAAATTTATTTTTATCTGATTTAAAATTTAGGAAACTTTCAAGACTCTCCCCTTTATACAAATTAATTTTTTTTATATTCCAGCAATGTTTCCTGTCTAAAATTTTTTCGCTTTCTAAAAAATCAATACTATGATTAGATAAACCTATGGTTCTAGAAGTTAATCTTGATAAATTCTTGGTAATTTTATTGTTAGAGTAATATAAATCTACACTGATACCCTTATTAATCAAAATTTTAGATAAAACTAGTGTTGTTAAACTTTTTCCAATTAAGCAAATAGTCATATTTTTAATTTTAACAACAAATATTAAATGATACAAAGTGGTAATTTTGATTCTTTATGAATTTTAAAAGCATTATTCAAAAATTTGGGGATTTTGTCATAAAAAGAATGATTGAGTTTCTTGGTATTTTTATACTAATTTTTGCAATTTTAATCTTTATATCCCTAATAAGTTATAATCCAAGCGATCCTAATTTTATTTACCCTGAAAATCACGAAATAAAAAATATTTTAGGTATCAATGGAAGTATAAGCGCTGATTTTTTGTTACAATCTATTGGAATAATTTCTTACTTTTTACCAATTACTTTAATTTTTTTATCAGTGAAAATAATTTACACTAAAGATATAATTAAAATTGTAGACACTTTATTTTACATAATTTGTTATTCTGTTATTGGTTCAATTTTTTTAGAACAATTTTATAAAGAAGCTTTTTTTCTAATAATTAACGGTAATGGTGGTTTTGTTGGTAATTATTTATACAACAAAATATTTTTTAAGATTGTAAACTTAAATACTCAAATATCTTTCTATTTAGAAATAGGTTTGTTTACAATTCTGTTTCTTTTAAGCATTAGCTTTAAAATAAAGTGGTTATTTATTCTTCAAAATTTTTTTAAACGTAGAAAAGTAGATTATTCGGTTCAAAAAGAAGAATTTAAAAAACAGGAGTTTATTAAGCAAGATACTTTTCAGGAAACGTTTTCTTTTGATAAAAATGAAGAAACAATTGGGGTTAAAAGAAAAAATTTTAATCTACCAAAACTTGACTTATTAGAACAACCAAAATTAAAAAATAAAAAAAACACATTAAGAAGTGACATAAACGAAGATTTTCTCGAAAAAATTTTATTAGACTTTGGTGTGGAGGGAAAAATAAAAAAAATTAGTTCTGGTCCGGTGGTGACTTTAAATGAATTTGAACCCGCGGCTGGTGTAAAAGTCTCTAAAATTATAAATTTATCGGATGACATAGCTAGAAATACTAGTTCAGAATCAGCAAGAATTTCTGTAATTCCAGGGTCGAGTTCAGTTGGTATTGAATTACCAAATTTAGAGAGAGACAATGTTTCTTTAAAAGAAATTCTTAATAGCTCTAAGTTTAATAACAAAGACTTAGTTCTACCAATTGCACTAGGAAAAAATATTTCTGGACAGCCTATTATAGGAGATTTGTATTCAATGCCTCACTTATTGATTGCAGGAACAACTGGGTCAGGTAAATCAGTATGTATAAATACTATCTTGTTATCTCTTTTATATAGGCACAAGCCAGATTTATGTAAATTTATTTTGATTGATCCGAAGATGCTTGAGCTTTCAACATATGAGGGAATACCACATCTATTGTGTCCTGTTATCACAGAAGCAAAAAAAGCAGCAACTGTTTTGGGTTGGGTAGTTAAAGAGATGGAAAATAGATATAAATTAATGACAAAAGTTGGGGTAAGAAATATCGGAGGATATAATTCGAAACATAAACTACCAATGCCCTATATAGTAGTAATCGTTGATGAAATGTCAGATTTAATGTTGGTAGCAGGAAAAGATATTGAAAACTATATTCAAAAACTATCCCAAATGGCCAGAGCTGCAGGCATTCATATAATTATGGCTACTCAGAGACCAAGTGTCGATGTTATAACTGGAACAATTAAAGCGAACTTTCCTACTAGAGTTTCATTTCAAGTCTCCTCAAAAATCGATAGCAGAACAATTCTTGGAGAACAAGGTGCAGAACAACTTTTAGGAAAAGGTGACATGTTATACATGTCTTCTGCAAATAGGATAACCAGAATACATGCTCCATTTGTGTCTGAAAATGAAATTGAAAAAGTTAATAATTTTTTGAGGTCACAAGGTGATCCTGAATATGTTGATGAAATATTAAATCTATCAGATGAGAAGGATAAGTCCTTATCTGGGGATGAAAATAGCGGTCAATTGGATGATTTATATGAGACAGCACTTCAAATTATAAAGTCTGAGAAAAAAGCATCTACATCGTTTTTACAAAGAAAACTTCAGATTGGATATAATAGAGCAGCCAGAATAATTGATATGATGGAAGAAAAAGGTATTGTGAGTAAAGCAAATCATGTTGGAAAAAGAGAAGTTCTTTGATGAAAGTCTTAATTATATCTTTGTCAATTTTTCTTATAATATTTTCGAAAGCCTATTCTGAAATTACTAAACAAATAGTAAACACTTTAGAAAAATCAAATAATTATAGTTTTAAATTTATACAAAAAATAAATGAAAAAAAAGAAACAGGAGATTGTATTTTAGTATTTGATAGAAAAATAAATTGTAAATACGATAATTCAGGTAAGATTCTTATTTCAGATGGAAAAAATTTGATTGTTAAATATAAAAATTCAAATATCCCGAATTTTTATAAATTGGAAAATACGACTTTTTATAGACTACTAGATAAACAATTTTTAATTGACCAACTTAAAGAAAATAATGTCAGAAGTGAGAATGATATCCTTTTTGTTGATTTAAATTATCAAAATACTGATATAAAAATTTTTTTCGACAAAAAAAAATTGTATCTTAAAGGTTGGCAAACTATAGATATTTATAATAATTCTGTATTCACTGAAATAAAAATTAAAAAAATAAACGAAAATGTCAGTGAAGAATTATTTAATATAAAAAAATTTAATTAACTATCTAATATATTAATGTTTTCTTTTTTAAAAACAGTCATTCCTCTTGCTATATAATTTTTTAAAGCATTAGGATGATCTAGAGTACATGTATGTAGCCAAACTCTTCTAATGTTTCTTTGAAAAGATTTTCTAATTGCTTCACTTAAAGCATAACCACCAATTCCTTTTCCTATATATTCCTCTAACAAACCAAAATAAGAAATTTCAGTTTCTCTTAATTCGGGGTTGTATAACAATTCAAAGAAGCCAAGTAATTCTTCAGACTCACAGATAATATAAGTCTCCAGGTTTTTATTTGAAATGTAGTTAATCCATTTTTCATCTGACCAACTAAGTCTATCTATCCATCTATGTTTTTTTCCTACCTGTTTATAAAAAAATTTATTTAATTGAAAATCAGGCCTAATTTTTTTAACTATGTATTTGCTGTTATTGATCAAGTTAGTTTTAAGATTTTTTAAGTCCTTTAATTCTAGAAAATTTCTTTGGACGGGAATCATCATTGAACCATTTTACCAACTTTTTCACCACCAAAAAGATGAAAATGTAAGTGAGGTACTTCTTGTCCACCATTTTCATCTATGTTTGCTAGTGCTCTATAGCCTTTTCCCGTATCAGAAGAAATCTGTAATTTTTTTGCAACCTTATTAATACCTTTAATCAATCCTAAAATCTCTTTTTCAGAAGCCTTGGAAGCAAAATCATCTAAATTGATAAATTTACCTTTTGGTATAACTAAGGCGTGAATTTTCTTTTGAGGATTAATATCATAAAACGATAAGATGTATTCGTCTTCATAAATTTTTTTACAAGGTATTTCCCCTCTTAAAATCTTTGCAAATATATTCTTATCATCGTATGTCATTTTATAATATTAATTTCATTGATAATGCTTACTATTTTCTGTCCTCTCACTACTGCGTTTACGTAAGCACATTCATAATATGCAAATGAACTTTCCTCTGCTATTTGTTTTAGTTCTAAACACTTAGAGCTATTCGCTACATATAAATGTTCTTTCAACTCTGGTGGATCTCCTAAATACATCATAAGTGCAATAACTTGATCTTCTCTCTCAAAATCGCTTTTTTCCTCAATTTCAGCAACTCTATCCTCAACCCCAATTTCAAATTCTGTAAAAGCAACATAACCTTTATAAATTATGAAAGCCAAAACTAAATAAAAAACTAATTTTATTTTCCCCATAATTTTTATTTTCTTCTACCCTCTAGTTCGGACATTACATCTTCTATTTTAATATTATTAGACTCTAGATACATAATTAAATGATAAAAAACATCTGCAGCCTCGTGAATTTTATTACTGTCTTTATCAACAGATTCGATTAGTTCATTGATTTCCTCAATAACCTTTTCTTTACTTAAATTTTTATCATTCAATAATTTATTAGTGTAAGAACCATCGACAGGAGTCTGTTTTCGCTGTCTTGCAAGATTAATTAAGTCTTCTAAGACATTTAGCATTCTAAATTCTAACAGGAATTCCTTTTGAATCCAAATATTCCTTTGCTTCTTTTATAGAATGTTTTCCATAGTGAAATATTGAGGCTGCAAGGACAGCGCTTGCTTTTCCCAATTTTATACCCTCAACTAAATGATTGAGATTACCAACTCCCCCGGATGCAATCACTGGTATATTTACCATGGAAGATATTTTTGACATTAATTCAATATCATAACCAACTTGTGTACCATCTCTATCCATAGAGGTGACTAATAATTCTCCAGCACCACATTCTTCCATTTTTTTTGCATACACTATTGCGTCTATGCCAGTGCTGTTTCTTCCCCCATGGGTAAATATTTCCCAGTTTTTTCCATTTTTCTTTGCATCTATTGCAACAACAATGCATTGGGAGCCAAATTTTTTTGAACTATCGATAACTACTTTAGAATTTTGAACAGCTGCTGTGTTGATTGATACTTTGTCAGCACCACAGTTAAGCAGCTTATTAATATCTTCTATACTTCTTATTCCTCCCCCTACAGTTAAAGGAACAAAACATTTTTTGGAAGTTTTTTTTACTACTTCATATATTGTGTCTCTATTTTCATTTGAGGCTGTAATATCTAAAAAACAAATTTCATCTGCCCCGCCATCACTATAAATTTTCGCTTGTTCGACCGGATCACCTGCATCCTTTAAGTCGACAAAGTTTATACCCTTTACAACGCGCCCATTTTTTACATCTAAACAAGGTATTATCCGATTTTTAAGCATCTTCTTTAACTAAATCCTCTAGTTTAATATCACCATCATAAATAGCTTTACCAACTATTATACCTTCTATATTCACCATGTTCTTTGCTTTTTTGACATCATTAATCGATGAAACTCCGCCCGAGATTATAACCGGGCAATTAGAAATACTTGCAACTTTTGATGTTTCATCAAAATTTGGGCTTTCTTTAGTTCCATCTCTATTAATATCTGTAAAAATTAGTCTACTGACACCATAATCATTTACTTCTTTTAAAAATTCTAATGTAGATTTAGTTGAGTTTTCTTTCCATCCAGACACCGAAAGTTTACCATCCTTTGCATCTAAACCAAGAGCAATCTTTCCAGGAAATTTTAAACAAGTATCCTTTAAAAAATTTTTGTCTTTAATAGCTGCACTTCCCAGAATAACTTTTTCCACACCGACATCTAGATATTTTTGAACACTTTCAAAATTTCTAATACCTCCGCCTATCTCTATTTTGAGATTAGACTTTTTTACAATCTCTTGAATAATATCAAGGTTGACTGTCCTACCAGTTAAAGCTCCATCCAAATCAACAATATGTAGGTTTTTAAATCCATGATCTTTGTAGCTGATAGCCTGATTTACTGGAGAATTATCGTATACTGTTTTATTTACAAAATCACCTTTAACTAATCGTACACATTTTTCGTCTTTGATATCTATTGCTGGAAAAATTTTCATCTTAAATCTTTTGTAACATCCTCTCTATTTTTACCTGTTCTAATCTCATCGAAATACACAATCTGTTTTGGTGTATTATTGTCGAACACTCTTACTCTGTATAAGCCAAATTTAAAATAAACTGCCCCTTTCCTTTTTGTTGGGCCTTTATAATCTAATTTAATTTTATCATTTGCCCATATTTTCATATATCCATCATCTTTTTCAGACCACTTAACATTGATTAATATATCATTCCATTTTCCATAAGCTTCATATCTAGTTAATAACTGCGTAGCAAAACCAGCTGGAACTCTGACCATATTACTAACCCAATAGCCCCCTAAATTTTCTCTTGCTGTATTAAAAAACATCCAAGGTGGATTTTTTTCGTCTCCATATTTCTTATCTTGAGAGTGAAATTGGCCTATATATACTCTGACTGGTGCAACTTCTTTAAATTCTCTAGGAAAGTAAATTGACCATGCATACCACCATTCACCCCCTCTAAATAACTTCTTTCCATGAAGTTCGTGTCTTTCTCTTTTTAATTCACAATCATTCCAACCTTTTGAATTCTTTTGGCAATCACCACCTCTTATTTCAAATCTTAATGATTTTTGCCCCAATCTAACAGGATGACCATCAGTTTTGTCTACAATTTTAACACCATAATCTTTAAATTGTCCAAACTCATTCATTGATTTGAAATAACTATTTCCAGAAACAACATCTTTGGGTAATTCCATTGCAAAACTTAGATTAAAATAAAAGATGGTAAATAATATTGTAAGAATTTCTAAGGTTTTTTTCACAATTACAAATTTATAAAGTTATCAATAATTTTTAATCCTGTTTTATCACTTTTTTCTGGGTGAAATTGAGTTCCAAAAATGTTTTCTTTTTCTACAGCACAGACATGATTTGAAGAATAATCAGTTGTTGCTAAAATAACCTTTTTATCGTTGGGTACAAATTCGTAACTGTGTACAAAATACATGTGAGAGTTATCCTCTATATCTTTAAAAATTTTGCTTTTTTTTAATACCTTAATTTGATTCCAGCCTATGTGGGGCAATTTATATTTTCCGTTTTGATTATCTATCTTTGTAACTTTTCCAGCTATCCAGCCCAATCCTTTCGTTTCTGTTTCCTCATATCCAACATCTGCAAACATTTGTAACCCAACACAAATTCCTAAAAGTGGTTTTTTGTTATTTATTGCAAAATCATTTAAAGTTTCAACAAGGCCATTAATTGTATTTAAAGCATCGATGCAACTCTTGAAAGATCCTTGCCCTGGTAAGACGACTTTGTCGCTCAAATTTATTTTTTTTAAATCAGAAGTAACCTCAATTTTAACTTTATCTTTGGCTACTTCTTTAAATGAATTTATAACGGAACTTATATTCCCTGATTTGTAATCAACAATTGTTACGTTCATTAATTCTTATAAAGAACCTTTAGTCGATGGTATTACGTTCTTATTCCGTGGATCAATCTCAAGTGCACTTCTTAAAGATCTTGCTAATCCTTTAAAACAAGACTCAACTTTGTGATGACTATTATCGCCATATAAATTCTCTATGTGTAAAGTGATACCTGCTGCTTGTGAAAATGCTTGAAACCACTCTTTAAATAATTCAGTATCCATTTCACCAAGCTTTTCTACTTTTAAATCGACTTTCCAAATTAAATATGGTCGATTAGAAACATCTAAAGCAACTCTTGTCAAAGTTTCATCCATTGGAATCATTGAGTGAGCATATCTTTTTATACCTATGAATTTTTTTGACGCTTTTTTTAAACATTCACCGATTGCAATCCCTGTATCTTCAGTTGTGTGGTGAAGATCAATATGTGTATCGCCTTTGGCTTTTACTTTTAAGTCAATTGAAGAGTGTTTTGATAATTGTTCTAACATGTGGTCTAAAAAACCGATACCAGTGTCTATTTTGAACTTGCCTTTGCCATCGATATTAATAGCTACATCGATTTTAGTTTCTTTAGTTTTTCGACTTATCTCTGCTTTTCGCTTCATCATTAGTTAGATATATATGCATTATCTATTGATATCAATAACAGTTAATTTAGCACTTGAACATTTAAAATTAATGTCCATTTAAATGTAATGACAACGATAGTACTAGTAAGAAAAAATAATGACGTAGTTGTGGCAAGCGATGGTCAAGTAAGTATGGGAAATACAGTGATCAAAAGTAACGCCAACAAAGTTCGTAAAATTGAGAAAAGAAATGTGATTGCTGGATTTGCTGGATCCACAGCCGATGCATTAACTTTATTTGAAAGATTAGAGGCTAAACTGGAAAAGCATGCAGGAAATTTAACAAGAGCTGCAGTTGAATTAGCTAAAGATTGGAGAACAGATAAATACTTAAGAAGATTAGAAGCTCTTATGGCGATTGGCGATAAAGAAAAAAGTTTTATAATTTCAGGCACTGGAGATGTTTTAGAACCTGAAGGAGATGTCATTGGAATTGGTTCAGGTGGAAATTATGCTCTGGCTGCTGCAAAAGTATTAATGGATACAGAATTAAAAGCAGAAGAGGTCGCAAAAAAAGCTGTACAGGTTGCAGCTGATATCTGTGTGTTTACAAATCATAATATAAAAGTTGAAAAAATTTAATGGAAAAATCTAACATAAAATCTTTCCCTAAAAAAAATGAAGGAAAAAAAGAGACTCACATTGATTCTTTATCTCCTAGAGAAATTGTTTCTGAGTTAGATAGATACGTTGTTGGTCAAAATAAAGCTAAAAGAGCTGTTGCTATCGCATTAAGAAATAGATGGAGAAGACAAGCTTTAACAGGTGATATGCGAGATGAGGTCCTGCCTAAGAATATTTTAATGATTGGTCCAACTGGTGTTGGCAAAACTGAGATATCTAGAAGATTATCAAAATTAGCTGAGGCACCTTTTGTAAAAGTTGAGGCAACAAGATTTACTGAAGTCGGATATGTTGGAAGAGACGTTGAGCAAATTATCAGGGATTTACTTGAAATAGCCATTGCTATGGAAAAAGTTAAAAAAAGAAAAGAGGTTCA
>CACIWH010000015.1 GCA_902590295.1 uncultured Pelagibacteraceae bacterium
TAATCCATCATTATCAAATTTAGGGGACAATAAATTTCCCTCTTCAATATCTGTGACATTTTCTCTTTTTTTAAACATATTTTTAGAAGTATTTAGCACATAAAAGATTATAATAAATATTTTAAAAAGGTTAAATTATATATATAACTATTGCGATGAAATTAGTTAAAGAACAAAATAAGCCAATAAATAATAACGAAGTATCAGACAAAGAAGCTGAAGAGGCTTATATCAAAATATTAAAATGGATAGGGGAAGATCCAAGCAGAGAAGGATTATTAGAAACTCCTAAAAGAGTTTTAAAAGCATATAGAGAATATTTTAAAGGCTACCAAGAAGACCCTAATAAAATACTAAGCAAAACTTTTGGCGATGTAGAGGGATACAACGATATGGTAATACAAAAAAATATATCAGTTCAGAGTCATTGCGAACATCACATGGCACCGATTTTAGGAATTGCACATGTAGCTTACATGCCAAATGAAAGAGTTGTAGGTTTAAGTAAACTTGCTAGAGTTGTAGAAGTTTTTTCAAGAAGAATGCAAACTCAAGAAAGATTAACAAAACAAATTGCAACAACTTTGATGGACTCTTTACAAGCTAAAGGAGTAGCAGTTACAATAAATGCGACTCACCAATGTATGACAACTAGAGGAATTAAAAAGGAACAAGCCACAACTATAACTAATTATTATTTAGGTAAATTTAAAGACGACCTAGCTTGTCAAAATAGATATCTAAGATTTATTAGTAGCAAAATCTAATAAATTAAAAAAAAGTAATGTCTGATAATTTTAAAGCATTAATCGTAAATCAAGAGGGTGAAAAGTTTTCAAGAGAAATTAAAACTATAGAGAAATCATTTTTAAAACATGGTGATGTTCTAGTTAAAGTTGACTATTCTACATTAAATTTTAAAGATGCTTTAATTTTAAAAAATGGTGCAAGATTAGTTAAAGAATTTCCACATATTCCAGGTATCGATTTTTCAGGTACAGTAGTTGAAAGTAAAAGTGAAAAATTTAAAGAGGGTGATGAAATAATCCAGACCGGCTGGAGAGTTGGTGAAATTTACTTTGGTGGATATTCTCAATTTGCAAAAGTAAATTCAAATTTTTTGGTAAAAAAACCTAAAGGAATTACATCGAGACAAGCTATGATGTTAGGTACTGCTGGCATGACAGCAATCCAATGTGCATTTACAACCAAACAAACTAGAGAGGTTTTGTTACTTGGAGAAAAAGTTAACGATGTAATTGTTACCGGTGCTTCTGGTGGAGTTGGCAGTATTGCCGTTATGATATTAAGTAAAATGGGTTGCAATGTAACAGCCGCAACAACTAAGCCAAATGAAGAATATCTTAAATCACTAGGTGCAAAAACTATAATAAAATCAGGTGATTTAGATAAAGAGGCTAGACCATTGGATAAAGGATTGTACGATGGTGCAGTTGATACAGTTGGTGGAAATATTTTAGCTAATATTTTATCCCATGTTAAACCTAATGGAATAGTTGCTGCGTGTGGAAATGCATCAAGTATAAAATTAAATACTACTGTAATGCCTTTTATCATAAGAGGTGTAAAACTTTGGGGCATCGACTCTGTAAGTGTATCTATAAAGCGAAGAGAATTTTTGTGGGATGAAGTTTCAAAACTTGTAGACTTCGATTTACTTGACAAGTCAATTAAAGAGATTAGTCTCGAACAACTTTTAGTTGAATATTCAAAAATGCTTGAAGGCAAAACTTCTGGAAGATACATTATTAATGTTAATAAATAATGGATTGGGACAAGCTAAAAATATTTCATGCAGTTGCAGAAGCTGGTAGTTTTACAAGTGCAACAGTTAATCTAAATCTCAGTCAATCAGCAATAAGTAGACAAATTCAGGCTTTAGAGGAAGACTTGAAAGTAAAACTATTTGAGAGACACGCAAGAGGTCTTACTTTAACAGAAAATGGAGAATACGTATTCAAGACTGCCCATGAGGTAATTAGTAAGCTTAAAGAGGTCGAAACTTCACTTGGAGATCAAAAAAATAAACCAAGCGGTAAACTAACTGTCACCACTGTTGTAAGTTTTGGAACAACATGGCTAACCCCAAGAATTCAAGAATTTATGCAACTAAATCCAGATATAGAAGTAGAGCTTATTTTTGATGACAAAGAGCTAGATTTAAGCACAAGGCAAGCTGATATTGGTATCTTTATGAGAAGACCTAAACAATTGAATTACATTCAAAAAAAGTTGATAGATATAAATTACCATATTTATGGTTCTCCAAAATATTTGGAAAAACATGGTTTTCCTAAAAGCACAAGTGACTTAAATAAACACTCTTTTATATCATTTGGAAGAGGCGCTCCTTCACCAGTTTATAATCCTGATTGGGCTTTAAAATTAGGTACTAAAGATAATAAAAAAAGGAAAACTGTGATGAAAGTTAACAGTGTTTATGGCTTATTGTTAGCCGTTCAAAGTGGAGTTGGATTAGCTGCTTTACCTGACTACATTACAGTAAATCAGCCTAATATTGTTAAAGTATTACCAAACATTGAAGGCCCAATAACCGAGGCGCATTTTGTTTACCCACAATCAATGAAAAATGTAGCCAGAGTTCAGGCTTTTAGAAACTTTTTATATAGCAAAATCTCAGAGTGGGAGTTTTAAATATCGCTTGACGCCTGCGTCAATATATGCGATTGATAATCATTATCATTGAGATTAATTATCATTTTCAATGAGATTAATTCTCATTATCAACAGTGCGGAAGAAGGGTAAATAAAAAAAATGAAGAAACTAAGTATTTATACAATACTTTTAACTTTCATTTCTAGTTTAACGATAGCTGCTGAAGTTAATATATTTAATGCAAGACATTACAAAGCTGATGCAGAACTTTACAGTAAATTCACAAACAAAACTGGAATTAAAGTTAATTTAATAAACGGAAAAGCAGGAGCTCTTGAAAAAAGAATGACCGAAGAGGGAGCAGATTCTTCCGCTGATCTTTACATCACTGCTGATGCTGGTCGATGTGGAGCATTCAAAGCAAAAGGTATGACGCAAGGTGGTCTAATTTCACCTGCAATAAAAGCAGCTGTTCCGTCAAACTTTAGAACAAACCATTGGACAGGAATTGCTAAAAGAGCAAGAATTGTTTACTACGCTCCAGATAGAGTATCAGGTGCAGAGTTGTCAGGTTTAACTTATGAAAGTTTAGCTGATCCGAAATGGAAGGGTAGATTAGTAATTAGAGCATCAGGTAATATTTATAATAAATCACTTGTAGCATCATTAGTTAAAAATAATGGTAAAAAAGCTACAGCTGATTGGGCAAAAGGTGTTGTTGCGAACATGGCTAGGACACCAACAGGAAATGACCGAGCTCAAATTATGGCCGTTGCTGCTGGGGAAGCAGATATTGCTGTTGCTAATACATATTATCTAGCATTAATGTTATCAGGAAACAAAGGAGCAGAGCAACAAGCTGCTGCAAAAAAAGTAAAAGCTTTCTTTCCTAACCAAAATGATAGAGGAACACATATGAATATTAGTTGTGCTGCTTTAGTAAAAGGCGCACCTAATAAATCAAATGCGATTAAACTTGTAGAGTTTTTGTTAACTCCAGAAGCTCAAGAGCACTTTACAAATAATACTTTTGAGTTTCCAATGATCGATGGTGTTTCTCCAAGCCCGCTGGTTGTGAACAATATAGGATTAGATTTTAAACAAGATCTAAAAACTAAAGTCTCAAGTTATGGCGCTAAACAAGCTGATGCATTAGAGGTAATGACAGCAGCTGGTTGGAAATAATATGGAAGATAAAAAAAAATTTATTTCTGAAATTGATTATAATAAATCTTCTAAAGGATGCTCACCGTGTCTTTCAGAGTGTAAAAAAATCAATGACAGAATAAATAAAAGAAATTTATCTGATATTAAAGATAAGGAGGTTCCGCACATCCTAAAAGTTTTTGATTTTTAGATAATTTCTTGATTGTATGCCCGTAGACGATCTCCTCTATGGGCATATTTAATTTCATGATTATAAGGCGGATTATAATATGAAAAAATTTAATATTTGGTACCTAAGCTCTTTTCTCATCTCTTTTGTAGTTTTAATTCCTATAGCAACTGTTTCTTTCAGTTTTTTTGAGGAGACAACAGAATATTACAAAATTTTAAAAGAAACTTTTTTAATAGAATATATATATAATTCCATAACTTTATTACTTGGAGTTTTGATTTTAACTTTTATCTTTGGAACAGGCACAGCTTATCTTGTTTCTTTTTATGTTTTTCCAGGAAGTAATTTTTTTAAATGGGCTTTAATATTATCTTTTGCTGTTCCTCCGTATATTTATGCGTACTCTATTTTTGCTTTCTTTGATAATTATGGAACAGCTTTTACCATTCTTAAAAATTTATTTGGTGAGGGGGAATACAATAAACACATACCGAAATTTAGCGGCATGTTTGGAGCGATATTATCATTATCCTTTTCTTTGTTTGCTTATGTATACATTTTAGCTAGAGCTTCTTTTTTATATCAATCTCAAAATTTAATAGACCTTAGTAAAAATTTGGGATTTTCTAAAATAATGGCTTTTTTAAAGGTTATTTTACCATCTGCTAGGCCCGCAATAGTTGCTGGATTGTCATTGGTAGCAATGGAAACTTTGGCAGAATTCGGTGCTGTAGACTTCTTTTCAATAAATACTCTAACAACTGGGATATATAATTCATGGACAACATTTGATGACCTTGCATTCGCAAATAGACTTTCATTCTTTTTATTATTATTTATTTTTGCTTTATTCATTTTAGAAAATTTATCAAGAAAACAAGCAAAATATCATTCAAACTCATCGGGCAGATTTAAACAACAAGAGAAATATAAATTAAATGGAGGAAAAAGTTTTTTGGCATTTTTATTTTGCTTTGTAATATTTTTTTTAAGTTTCATATTTCCATTTAGCCAAATGTTGTATTGGACAATTATTTATTCTGATAATCTTTTTGATTTAGAAGTATTAAGTCTAATTTATAATACTTCATATTTAGTTTTTTTATCAAGTTTAGCACTTATTATTTTTTCATTTATATCTAATTACGGAATGAGAGTTTCAAAAAGCAAACCATTAAATATAATGAATACACTATCAATATCTGGATATGCAATACCTGGTGTAATATTAGCAATTGCATTTATTACTTTTATTGCATGGTTTGATAATAATTTTGTAAAGTTATTTGGATTTGAATCTATCAAAAAAGTTTTTTTTGGTTCAATACTAGGACTTATTATAGTTTATTTTATTAGATTTTACTCATTAGCGTGTAACGGTATAAAGTCAGGGTACGAAAAAATAAATCTTTCTGTTGATGAAAGTGCATATTTATTAGGTTATTCAAAAATTAAAACATTTGTTAATATACATATACCTTATTTAAGAAATTCAGTTTTATTTGTGGCAATTTTAATCTCTCTTGAAATAATTAGAGAACTTCCAATTACTTTAATTTTAAGGCCTTTTAATTTTGAGACATTCGCAACTACTGCGTATATATATGCATCTGAGGATTTGTTAGAGGCAGCTGCAGCACCGTCTTTAATTTTAATCTTAATTGCAAGTGTATTTATTTTATCAACATCTAAGTTTATATTGCGAGATTAAATGAAAAATATTTTTGAAATAAAAAACGTAAATTTTTCAGTAGATGGAATTGAAAAAGTAAAAAACGTTTCTTTTTCGATCAAAAATGAAGGAGATATAATTTGTTTGTTAGGACCTTCTGGCATAGGTAAAACTACAATTTTAAGAACTATAGCAGGGCTTGAAAAAATTAATAAAGGTGAAATTTTTTTAAAAGGACAGTTAATATCTTCAAAAGATAATCATGTGGAGCCAGAAAATAGAAATATATCATTAGCTTTTCAGGATAATTGTTTATTTCCCCATTACACTGTAGAAAAAAATATCCAAATAGCTGTAAATAGAAATAAAAATAAAACAAAAAAAATTATCCCAGATTTTATAATTAAATTGTTAAATTTAAATAATGTCTTAAAAAAATTTCCCCATCAAATAAGTGCTGGTGAAGCACAACGGGTTTCTCTAGCGAGATCACTAGTATTTGAACCAGACTTATTACTTTTAGATGAGCCACTGTCAAACGTTGATCAAAGCTTTAAGGAAGAAATACAAATACAACTCAAAAAAATCTTAAAAAATTTAAAAATAACGACAATTGTAGTAACCCACGATTCCTATGAAGCTTTTTATTTAGGCAATAAATGTGGAGTTATTTTAGATGAAAAATTAAAACAGTTTGATGACCCTTATAAAGTCTACCATTATCCAAACTCTGTTAGTGTAGTTAACTTTTTAAATAGAGGAATTTTAATACCAGCCAAAGTCACTGGAAAAAACACATTAGAAAATGATGATTTAGGCACTATAGAGGGTAAATTTGTTAAACCTGCTGAAATTGGTTCTAATGTTAAGCTATTATTACAACCTGAAGATCTTATTCATGACGACAAAAGTAACTTAAAATTTGATGTGGTAGACAGAAAATTTAGAGGGACTAATTTTATTTATACTCTTAGAACAGAAAAAGGGAATTTAATACCAGTTTTCGTTCACTCTCACCATATTCACCAACATGATATAGATGAAAAATTTGGTATAAAAAAACCGGTTTATATTGATCATTTGGTTTGTTTTTAAATTATTTATCTGTCTTTACATAAACTGAAACTCCTCTTGTATCTATATCCACATCAAATTTTTTATGCAGAGGAGGAAATGCCCTTTGAGAACAATCTAATCTATCACAAGTTCTACAAGATACGCCAATTGGTATTTCAGTTTTTTTATCATTTAAATTTAAATTTTCTGTATATACAAAGTCCTTTGCATATTTTGCCTCACAACCCAAACCAATAGACAGCATACTTTTCTTTCTACCGTATCTACCAACACCTTTCTCTACTGTTTTTGCAATACAAACATATTTTTTTCCATTACTCATTTTACTAACAGCTGCTTGAATGACACCAGGTCTAGTAAAAGCTGAATAGACATTCCATCTAGGACATGCTCCACCGTATCTAGGAATTTCGATACCAGACAAAGAGAACCTTTTTGATATATTTCCAGCTATATCTACTCTTAACATATGAAAAGGTATACCAGGTAACTTAGGATCCTGTAGACAAGTTACTCTATGCGCTACTTGTTCAAAAGATGTTGCAAATGTATTTTGCAATAATTCTAAATCATATTTTAATTTTTTACATTCAGAATGAAATAATTTATAAGGCATTAATATTGCTGCAGCACAATAATTTAACAATGCTATTTTTGTTAATCTTTTTGCCTCATCTGAGGGAAATTTAAATTCTGATAAATAATCATTAATTTCATTTATAGCTCCTTCCTGCGCTATTTGAGCAGCTGCATGTAATTTTTTTGTCTCTAATGAATTATATTCACTTAATAGAAGTTCTTTATTATTTTTGTTAAAAATTTTTGAAAATGGTTTTCCTTCTTCCGGAATAATATCTTTAACATTAATTGAATACTCTGTTCTTAAAAAATCACAAAGTGCAACATATCTAGTTCTATTATTTAATTGCACTTTATCAAAAATTTTATTTGCAAACTCTTCAAGTTTTGGAAAATAATTTTTTTTCTCTTGTAAAAAATCAGATATTACTTCTCCTGGAAATGAAGTTTTACGACTATCTATTATTTTGCCAGATAGTGTTTCAACTTTACTTATAATTTCATGGTCTTTTTGCTTATAATTATCTCCTAGTTTGATTAAAGCTCTTGCTATCTTGGGGTTAGTATTTACAAGATCTTTTACTTCAGGACCAAGAATATCTAGATCTTCAAATAATTGATCATCTAGCAATTCTGAAATATCATTCACTAAATTTAAATCTGATTTATTAGTTAAATCTGATAATTCTATTTTGAGCTCTTCACAAACTTTAATAAGTAGATCTCCATCGATTTTTCTTTTACCACTTTCTATTAAATTGAGATAACTAGGTGAGATTCCAAGTTGTTCAGCTAATTTGTTAGCTTGAAGTCCTAATTGTCGTCTGAAAGACTTAATTTTCGGGCCTATTTTTGCATCTAATTGACTCATAATTTTCCATTTGTAAATTTTGTAAATTTAAATTTACAATAAATTTCTCAATTTTACAAGCATTTTTAACTTATTACTGGATTTTGTAAATTTTGTAAATTATAAAGTTTACATGAACAACAAAAACAAGATAAAAAATCAAGTAAATAAGGCTTTTAATTCAGACCATGAGAATCAAAATCACTCTGACAACTCTGGCATTTATTTAAGAGATGATCATTGCGATTGGGGTTCAAGTGGAATGAATGAGTTTACTAACGAGTATAATAGTAACTAATTTTAAAGTCTTAATTATTAATTATTTCTTAGGAAAAAAATGAGCTCCGAGTCTAAAATATCATATGACCTAAAAAGATTTGCAGGAGTAAAGAGAGATTATACCCCGGAAGATGTCGAAAGATTAAGAGGATCTATAAAAATAGAGTATTCGATGTGCAAACATCAATCTCAAAAATTGTGGAGATTGTTAAACTCCGAGCCTTACGTTAATACATTAGGTTCATTGTCTG
This sequence comes from uncultured Pelagibacteraceae bacterium, assembly GCA_902590295.1. The sequence goes on from CACIWH010000015.1 coordinate 8,686, forward strand.
GAAATCATGCTGTTCAGCATGCAAAAGCAGGTCTTAAAGCAATTTACCTAAGTGGATGGCAGGTAGCAGCTGATGCTAATAGTGCAGGGGAAATGTATCCAGATCAATCATTATATCCATATGACAGTGCCCCAAAACTTGTAGAGTCAATGAATAATGCATTAATGAGGGCAGATCAAATTCAGCACATGGAAATCAAAGATGGTCAAATGAAATCTAAAGATAGAGTTGATTATATGTTGCCAATAATTGCTGATGGTGAAGCTGGATTTGGCGGACCACTGAATGTTTTTGAGTTAGCTAAAAAATTTATAAAAGCTGGCGCTGCTGGAGTTCATTTTGAGGACCAGTTAGCAAGTGAGAAAAAATGTGGACATATGGGTGGAAAAGTATTGGTTCCAACAAGTACAATGATAAAAAATTTAAAAGCAGCTAGACTGGCTGCTGATATTGCTGATGTTCCTTTAATAATTTTAGCAAGAACAGACGCAAATGCTGCAAAATTAATTACAAACGATCATGATCAAAATGATAAACCTTTTTTAACTGGTGAAAGATCACCAGAAGGATTTTATTATGTAAAACATGGAATTGATCAAGCAATATCAAGAGGACTTGCTT
>CACIWH010000016.1 GCA_902590295.1 uncultured Pelagibacteraceae bacterium
AAAGATATAAGGTAAAACCAGTTGTAGTTGCTCCTAAATATTTTTGAGCATAGGTATACAAGGAAAATGCAATTATCCCTGGTGAGACTGCAGCAAATATTACCCAAATTATAAAGTTTGTATCAAACGTAGTACTTTTTACAAAAATTTCTTCAGTCAGATAAAAAGGTAATAAACTTAAAGCACCAAACAAAGATATTAGTGTAAAACGTTCAAATACTTTAAGCGATGACTTCCAATAAAATAGAAATATAGAGTATAAAGCCCAACCAATTGATGCTCCTAACATCCAGAGATCACCTTTGGTAAACATTAGTTCAATTAATGCTAAATAATCTCCTTTGATAATAATAATTATAACTCCCAATAAACATGATATTAGTCCTATTATTTTAAGTAAATTCATTTTTTCTTTAAAAAAAAAATAGCTTATTAAAATTATAAAAATTGGAGAAGAAGTATAAATTATACCCATATTTATTATTGTCGTAGTTTGACCTGCAATAAATGGAAAAGCTCCACAAACTCCACATCCCATAAAACCCAAAAAAAACAATTTCTTATATTCTTTAAGTATAATTTTTTTTTTAGAAAAAATTGTGTAATTAAAAATTAGAAGAATTAAAAAGACTGTTAACCACCGCCAAAAAGCAAGAGATATTGGCGGTATGTATTCAACACCACCTCTTGCAACTACAAGATTGCTTGCCATAAATATTGGTTGAATTACTAATAAAGAATAAGCTAGAAGCTCTTTTTTAATCACGAAACGTGTTATGATTTATCGAAAAAAGATTCGTAAATCATCATTACTATCGCTATACCCATTAAGATATATACTGGCAAAACATCCAAAAAACCAATCATCATGGATCTTGTTAGTGTTGTTGCGAGTCCAACTAAAAAAAATATTGCAAAACTTAGACCAATAATAACTGTGATTTTATTCATTAAATTTTTTGCTCTCCTTTTCCAGCCAGTTAGCTACACCTAAAAATCTGTTATCGTCATGCCTGTCGCCAACTAATTGGACACCTAATGGTAAATTATTTTCTCCTTGAAGTAAAGGTAGAGAAATTGCTGGTGTATGCATATACGACCATACTCTATTAAAATCAGCACTTCCTGTACTTTTTAAACCTTTATCAGCTACACCAGTACTACATGGACTTAACACTCCATGATAATCTTCGAATACCTCTTTATAAGACTCATAACTCCTCTCCATAAAGTCAACGGCATCTAAATATTCTTTAGCAGAATGCTTCATACCTTTTGAAATAGCTGATTGCATTTCCTTTGAAAGTTTTGATTTTGATTTTTTGTAATAAACTTGAAAGTTATTAGCTAAATCAGTTTCATGTATTAATCTGTGGTATTTGTCTATATCCTTAAAGTATGAAGGGGTATCAAATACTTCAATATTTTTTTTAAAAGATTTTATAAAATATTCAAATGCCTCTCTGGATTTTTTATCAACTTTCTTCCAACTATCTGTCTTATAAAAAATAAACTTTGGATCAAACATAGGTCCTTTTTTACACTCGTCTAACATAAATTCTGAGGAATAATGTATGGTCGCTTTATCGTAAGAATCTTTTTTGATTAACACTTTTGCAAGTAAAGCAACATCCTCTACGGTTCTTCCAAAAACTCCTATATGGTCAAGATTATACGAAGTTCTTAAAACTCCATTACGTGAAATTAAACCATAACTCGGTTTGTAACCAACGACACCACAGTAAGACGCTGGTCTAATCACTGAACCTCCTGTTTGAGAACCAATTGATAAAGGCGCCATATGAGATGCTATAACAGCTGCCGACCCACTAGAAGATCCACCTGGAGTTCTTGAATAATCGTGAGGATTTGTTGTTTTAGGTGGAGCAAGATAAGCCAATTCAGAAGTATTTGTTTTTCCCATGATTAACGCCCCTGCTGATTTAAGTAAATCTACTATCTCTGCATTTTGTGACTCTGTTTTTCCTTTTCTTAAAACAGTTCCACACTCAGTAGGCATATCATAAGTTCCTATTATATCTTTTAGTGCTACTGGAATTCCGTGTAGAGGGCCTACGGGTTTGCCCGACCTTCTATGATTGTCTGCCTCTTCTGCTTTTTCTAGAAGAAGTTTTTTATCAAAATGGGCCCAAGCTTTTACATCTTTTTCAAATTTATCTATTTGCTCAATGTATGATTTACACAAATCAACAGAGTTTAGATCAGATTTTTTTATTTTTTCTGCTATTTCAGAGACAGTTAATTGAAATATATTGGACATTAAAATTTATTCTGCGAATAAAACGTCTGGTAACCATAAAGCAATGCCAGGAAACATATACATTAAAACCATTGCAAATATGACTATTCCAAGAAAAGGCATTATACCTCTAAAAATTTGCAGTAGTTCAACATTTTTACTTTGCACACCCTTTAAATAATAAGCCGACATTGCCATCGGTGGAGTTAGAAAAGATGTTTGTAAATTTAAAGCTATTAACATTGCAAAAAAATACGGGTTTACTCCAAAAAATTCTACTAACGGTAAAAATATTGGGACAAATATAATTAAAATTTCAGTCCACTCAAGTGGCCAACCAAGTAAAAATATTATAATTTGTGTGATAACTAAAAATTGCCAAGGTTGAATATCCATTGATTTAAAAAATTCCTCAAAAACTTCATGGCCGCCTAAATATGAGAAAACTGATGCAAATGTCCAAGATCCAACGAATAACCACATAATCATTGCGCTGGTTTTGGCAGTTAGGAAAACAGATTCTTTAAAATTCTTCCATTTTAATGACTTATAAAAAAAAGATAAAATTAAAGCTCCAAATGCTCCTACTGCAGCTGCCTCTGCTGGAGTAGCTAATCCACCTAAAATTGTACCTAAAACCAAAATTATTAAAGAGAATAATGGAACAAAAGAAACTAGAACCTCTTTTAAAATTACTGATCTTGGCGGAATTTCCTCTGCTGCGGGCTTAGGTGCTAAAGACGGATTGAAGTATGCTCTTATAATTACATATAAAATATAAAGGCCTGCTAACATTAAGCCAGGAAATATAGCAGCAGCAAAAAGTCTTAGCGGAGATAATTGAGCTATTACTGCATATACAATTAACATAATACTTGGAGGTATTAAAATTCCCAAACATCCTCCTGAACATATAACTCCGGATGCAAATTTTTTATCATATCCAGCTCTTATCATTGCTGGCCAAGCTAAAAGACCCATTAAAGTTACAACTGCTCCAATTATTCCTGTTGCTGTAGAAAATAATGCACATGTTATGAGTGCTGCGACAGCCATTGAGGCTGGTAGCCTATGGGAAGCAAGTCTTATAGCAAAAAACAATTTTGCTACTATCCCAGCTCTTTCAACTAAGTAACCCATAAATAAAAATAAAGGCACCGCAGTTAAAACTGTATTATCCATTATGGTGTAAGTATTTTGGACTAATAAAGAAAATATCCGATTATCAAGCAGATGATCCATCCTAGTTGGATCAAAGTAAGCGTAATATCCAAACCCAACGCCCATAGCTAGTAGAGTGAATGCGATTGGGAAACCTAAAAGAACTGCAAATAAAAATAAGCTCATCATTAATATTGCAATTTCTGGATTTGTTAATTCAAATAACATCAGCTTTTTCGTCTTTCTGAGATGTTCTCATTAATATTTTTTCAGTTTCTTCAGCACCTGCTGACATTCTCTCTGGCCAATGACCTGTTTTAATACAAATGATCGCTCTACAAACTTCACTAATTCCTTGGATGGTTAATAAAAGTCCCGACAGTGGTATTATAGATTTTGCCATATAAATTTGTATTTGTGCTGGACTGTTCCAACTAGTTTCTTTAATTTTCCATGCTAACGCTGCATATTCGTATCCATAAAATACTAGAGCCAAAATTCCAGGAAAGAAAAAAATAAAATATAAAATTAAATCAATCCAGCCCTGAACTTTTGTAGGAAACAATCTATAAATAACATCTCCTCTAACATGTGCCTCTGTTGACAAACAATAAGCACCTGCCATCATAAAAATTGCACCATACATTTGTAAACTAAAGTCAAAATTCCAAAGTGTAGGGCTGTTAAAAGCGTAAGCCATTATTACTTCATAGCAAGTTCCACCCATAAGTATAACTATGCACCATGAGAAGGCTTTGCCCATTGATGCGCTTAGTGTGTCTGCAAATTTTATGAAAGATTTCATAATATCACTTTACGTTAAATTCTATCTATTAATCAAACAAAAAAAAGGGGGCCATTGGCCCCCTTAATTAAGATTATATCTTGATTATATTTTTACTTTAGCAATTGGTCCAAACTCATTTTCATAAGCTAACTTGTAATTAGGCTGATTCATCAGCAAGTATTTCATTACTCTCTTAGCGTATGCTTTTTGAGAATCGACGATTTTCTTAAAGAAAGGATCTTTCTTATTGAAATCACCGATAACTTTATCCCAACCTTTTAACTGTTGAGCTAAAATTTCATCTGAAGTTTGGTAAACATTTACTTTATGTTGATTCATTAATTTAGATAAATCAGCTGAATATCTAACTAATGCTTTAAAGTAGTTATCTGTGTTTGCAGCGTAAGCAGCATTTTTCAATATTGCTTTGTTTGCTGGTGACAGACTATTAAATGTTTTATTGTTAATTGGTATTTCAAACATCTCTTGAGATTGGTGGAAGCTTCCTAAGTGATAATGCTTAGAAACATCTTGCATACCAAACTGAGAGTCTGAAGTTGGGTTGTTAAACTCAGCTGCTTCAATCAAACCAGTTTTCATAGCTGGTTGGATTTCACCACCTGGTAACTGTCTTACGACCATTCCCATTGCAGTAAGAACGTTAGTAGCAAGACCAACTGTTCTGTACTTCATACCTTTAACGTCAGATACTTTTGTTACGTTCTTTTTAAACCAACCAAAAGGTTGTGCTGGCATAGGCATGTGGAATACACCTGTGTAATCGAAACCAACTTTTGCAAGTGTTTCTTCATACAGTTTTCTTCCGCCACCGTACTCCATCCATCCCATTACTTCTTGAGATGACATACCGTATGATGGTCCAGTACCAAATAATGATGCTGCTGGATTTTTACCATACCAATAGGCAGTTACCCAGTGTCCCATATCTACAGCACCTGAACTTACCGCCTGACCGATCTCACTAGTCTTTACAACTGCTCCAACTGGTTGAAGATCGATTTTTAAAGAACCGCCAGACATGTCGCTAACCATTTTGCAATAGTCTCCTGCCATTTCAAAAAAGATGTTAGCACCACTTGGCCATGCAGCTTGCATTTTTAGAGTTTGTGGAGCTCCGAATGCAATGTTTGGCATCGCTACCGCTGCTGTTGCTGCTGCACCAGTTGCTGCCGCTGCCTTAAAGAACTTACGTCTTGAAGGAATTTTTCCCTTCAACGATTTTTTTTCTTTAATCATTTATTTCTCCTCTATTAGTTAATTAACTTAATATTATTAAAGCACAAAATGAACTTGGAGTCTTAGGTTAAAATTGTTCTAAACTTAATTATTTACAACTATTGGTAGTATAAATTTATCAATTTACTTTATTTTTGCAGCTACCCGTTTTGAAAAATTCCTCAATATTATCGATAGCAAGATTAGCCATGGCTGTTCTAGTTTCTTTAGTAGCGCTTCCTAGATGGGGTAGTATGAAAACACTTTTATGTTTAAGATATCCAGGGTTTAAATTAGGTTCGTTTTTATAAACATCTAAACCTGCTGAATAAACTTTTCTTCTATCTAATGCATCCAATAAAGCTTCATCGTCAACTATATCTCCTCTAGCTACATTAGTTACTACTGCACCTTTTGGTAAATACTCCAAGGTTTCTTTATTTATAAGATTAATAGTTTCTTTTGAGGCTGGGCAACATACAGATAATACATCTGATACTTCCATTAAACTTTTTAAATTATTATGATAGGTAGCTCCTTGCTCTTTATCTGGGCTCAATTTAGATCTATTGTGATAATGTATTATCATACCAAGCGACTTTGCAATCTTAGCGATTTTTTGACCAATACGTCCCATCCCTAAAATACCTAACCTTGAGCCAGTTAATTGTTTGCCAATCAAATAGTCTGCTGACCATTTCCAATTAGACTCTTTTGCTGCTTGAATACCTTCACTTGCCCTTCTACAAGCTCCAAGAATTAACAATATTCCTATTTCAGCAGTTGCATCTGTTAAGACATCTGGTGTGTTTGTCACTGCTATATTTCTTTTTTTAGCAGCTTCTAAATCAATGTTACCAAATCCTACCGCAAAATTTGATAAAATTTTCACACTCTCAGGTAATTTATTTATAGTTGCCTCATCCATTTTATCAGTTAGTGACGTTAATATTCCATCACAACCTTGACTTAATTCCACCAACTTAGATTGAGAATAAAGTTCATCATTTAAATTAAGTTTAGCCTCCCATAACTTAGAAGCTTTTTCCTCATTTGATCTTAGAAGTTTTCTGGTAATTAAAATTTTTTTCATTCAACTTATTAATTTAAGTCAAAAATCTTACCAGGATTCATTATGTTATTTGGATCAATAGTTCTTTTGATAGACTTCATGACAGGTAAGTTATCACCATGTTCTTTAAGAAGGTAATCTTTTTTATGAAGCCCAACTCCATGTTCTCCTGTGATTGTGCCTTCTAGTTCTAATGTTTTTTCTATAAGAATATCACTAAATTTTCTTATCTTTTGATAAGTCTCTTTTTTTTCTGGGTCGTAAGGTAGTAAAACATGGAAATTACCGTCACCAAGATGACCAACCATTGGAGCTCTTAGACCAAATTTTTTAGCCTCAGCATCTGCAAAGTTTACACACTCAGTTATTTTAGAAATTGGTAAACAAACATCAGTTGAGTACACTCTGCCATTATTTATTTGTGCTTTAACAGAATAATAGACGTCATGTCTTGCCTTCCATAGCTTATTTCTTTCCGTTAAATCTTTCGCCCATTTAAAGGAACTTCCATTATTATTTTTCGATATTTCCTCAACAATATCGATTGATTCTTTATTTGAAGTTTCTGATCCATGGAATTCAAAAAATAAAGTGGGTGTAGCCTCTACATCCTTTAATTTAGAGTATTCTATACTTATTTCCATTTGATCTTTATTAAGCATTTCAATTCTTGCAATTGGAATGCCATACTGAATTACCTCTTGTGCAGTTTTAACTGCATCCTCTAAAGTTTTAAAATGACATACGGCACTCATGATACTTTCTGGAATTGGTGATAATCTTAGCTGGATCTCCGTTATAACTCCGAGCGTACCTTCGGAACCAATAAATAAGTTAGTTAAATTGTATCCTGCTGAAGTCTTTTTTGTTCTACTCCCAGTTTTTATTATATCTCCATTTGGAAGAACAACAGTTAATCCAGTTATAACAGTTTTCATAGTTCCATATTTAACTGCCATTGTTCCTGACGCTGAAGTAGAGGCCATACCACCTATTGCAGCATTTGCACCTGGATCGATTGGGAAAAATACCCCATCCTCTCTTAAATAGTCATTCAATTGTTCCCTAGTTACACATGCC
>CACIWH010000017.1 GCA_902590295.1 uncultured Pelagibacteraceae bacterium
CAGAAATGAGATTTTGCACAGTGTTTTGCCTTTAAGGGCTTAAGTTTTTCTTAATTTTGTATTAAAACCTTTTAATGGCAGTAAAAAAAATTTTAATAGAACCAAATAAAATTTTAAGACAAGTTTCACAACCTGTAAATGAAGTAAATAAAGAAATACAAAACCTTTTAGATGACATGTTAGAAACAATGTATTCTGCTAACGGAATAGGTCTTGCAGCCATCCAAATTGGGATACCAAAAAATTTAATAGTAATTGATTTACTAACTAAGGAAAAAAAAAAGGATCCTATGTATTTTATTAATCCTAAAATTATAAAACAAAGCGAAAAATTGTCTAAATATGAAGAAGGGTGTCTATCAATACCTAATTTATTTGCTGAGGTAAAGAGACCTAGTGAGTGTGAAGTCCAATACTTAAATTACAGAGGAGAAAAAAAAATTTTAAAAGCAACTGGTTTATTAGCAACATGTATTCAACATGAAATAGATCACTTAAAAGGAATACTATTTATTGACTATTTGTCTAAACTTAAGAGAGATATAATATTAAAAAAATTATCAAAACAAAAAATTGAGCAAAAAAGATTGGTTATCTAAACAATTATGAAAAAAATTGTTTTCATGGGAACTCCTTTATTTGCAGTTCCAATTTTAAAATCAATTTTTAGCAAAGGTTACAATATACCTTTAGTTTATACCCAGCCTCCAAGCAAAAGTAACAGAGGTCATAAAGTAAGCAAATCACCAATTCATAAATTTTGCGAAGAAAATGGTTTAAGAGTTAGAACACCGGAAAATTTTAATAATTTAGATGATGAAAAAAATATTTTAGAAAAATTAGAGGCGGATATAGCAATAGTAGTAGCATATGGACAAATATTGCCAAAAGGTATTTTACATGTTTGTAATAAGGGATTTATAAATATTCATGCATCCTTACTGCCTAAATTAAGAGGTGCTGCACCAATTCAACGTTCAATTATGAATCTAGATAATGAAACTGGCATAAGTATCATGCAAATTAACGAGAAATTGGATCAAGGAAAAATTTACAGTCAGTATAAAATCAACATAAATAGAGATGATAATGCTGAGGATTTATCATTTAGGCTATCTAACCTTGCTGCTGAAAAAATTGTTGATGATATTGAGAGTATTTTTGCGAATAAAAAAAATTTTTTTGAACAAGATCATTCTAAAGCAACATACGCAAATAAAATTAACAAAGAGGAAGGAAGAATAGATTGGAATGATAAAGCTGAAAATATCATTGGTAAAATTAATGGCTTATATCCTGTCCCTGGAGCTTGGTTTTATTTTGATGGTGCTAGATATAAAATATTAAAAGCAAGCGTTTCAAAAAATAGCACTACTCCTGGCAAAGTAATAAATGATAATATTGAAGTATCTTGTGGGACAAATTCTATCAAAATCTTAGAAATTCAAAGAGAGGGTAAAAAAATTCAAAATATCAAAGATTTCATTTTAGGCACAAAAATAAAAAAAGGTGTTAATTTAATCAATGCATAGATACCAAATATTAATGGAATATGTAGGAACAAATTTTTATGGATGGCAGTACCAAAAAAAACAAATTACTATTCAAGGCACTGTTGAAAAAATTTTAAAAAAAATTCTTAAAGAAAAAGTAAAATTATATGGATCGGGTAGAACAGATTCAAAGGTCCACGCTATCGAACAATCAGCTCACTTTGATGTTAAAAACAAAATTAATAATATTAAAAAGTTTTTCAAAACTTTAAATTTTTTTTTAAATGGAAAGTTTATAACTGTTGTTAAAATTAAAAAAAGACCTTTGACATTTCATGCAAGATATTCAGCAAAAAAAAGAATTTATAAATATTTAATACATAATCGTGAAAGTTTACCTTCAATAAATAGAGATAGAGGGTGGTACGTTAGAAAAAAATTAGATTATGATTTAATTAAAAAAGCATCACATTTTTTAAAGGGGACACATGACCTTTCTGTTTTTAGAGCCTCAAACTGTTCAGCATCCAGCCCTATAAGAACTATCGACTCTTTAATAATAAAAAAGAATAATGATATTATTGAAATAAAGATAAAATCTAGATCTTTTTTAAAACAACAAGTGAGATCAATCGTTGGGTGCTTAAAATATGTTGGTGAAAAAAAGTGGACAATTAATAAATTTAAAAAGATACTTAAATCTAAAAATAGAAATTTATGTGCGCCTCCAGCACCAGGTACTGGGCTTTACTTAGAGAAAGTTATTTACTGACTTTATTTACTCTGAATTTTTTATTAATCCTCCATCTAGAGCCTTCACGAACAATATAACCGCAGCATTTCTTAGAGCCGCATTTACAAGGAAATTGCTTATAATCTTGGTCAAAACTAAAACCATAATCATAACTTAATTCTTCTCCTTTTTTTATGAATTTTATTGATGTAACCCATATTTCTAAACCTTTGCCCTCAACTTCACAATTTGGGTCACATGAATGATTAATTAATCGAGCAATATTCCATTTAAAATCACCGTCTAAATCGTATCTGTTATTTAAATTAAATAAATATATATCTTTATCATTATCAAATTTATCATTGTTCTCTGTTTGCTTTTTAGTGATTAATTTTCCAATATATTGAATTATTCTAGTTCCTGGAGCTATATCTTTTTTTTGCATACAAACCTTTTTTGTCTATTTTTGAGTCTTTAATTCTGTAAAGTTTATTCATTAATTTTATTAGCAATTTTTAAAATAAAAGCGTAATCAAATGCGATATCTTCAATTGCCCCATCTCTTCCAGACTTACCACCGTGGCCAGCTTCCATTTCAGTTTTAAGTAATAGTAAATTATTATCAGTCTTATATTCTCTGAGTTTGGCTGTAAATTTTAAGGGTTCATCAAACAATACTCTATTATCACTTAAACTCGTTGTTATTAAAATATTAGGGTAATCAGTTTTTTTAATATTATTATATGGCGCGTAAGAATATATGTAATCAAAATGTTTTTTATTATCTTTTGCATTACCAAATTCGTCAAATTCTCCAATTGTTAAAGGTAATGAATGATCCAGATTAGTCGTAAGACTGTCTACAAAAGGCACAGCCATAATTACACCTAAAAATAAATCTGGTTCTTCATTTACAACAACACCCATTAACAATCCACCTGCAGACCCACCCATTCCAATAATTTTTTTCTTACTTGTATATTTTTTTTCAATCAAGAATTTTGCACAAGCAATATAATCCTTAAAAGTGTTTTTTTTATTTAATAGTTTGCCCTCTTTCCACCATTTCATTCCTCTTTCCATACCTCCTCGGATATGAGCGGTAGCCCAGATAATATTTCTTTTTATTAAACTTAGTCTTGTTGAAGAAAAGGTTGGCGACATAGAGTGACCATATGATCCATATCCATAAAGCAACAACTCAGCAGAACCATCAATAGGAGTATTTTTGTGCCTAGTTATTGTAATTGGCACAACCCTACCGTCATGTGAAGGGCATTCCAATCTCTCAACTATATAATCATTTGGTTCATGTCCAGATGGTATTATCTGTTCTTTAACTAATTTTTTTTCCTTTGTTTTTATATTGTAAAGATAAGTTCTATTCTGAGTTTTAGGGGTAGAGTAAGAAATATAAATTTCATCTGTATCTCGATCTTTTTGTCTTAAAGAAACACTTGGATCATAAACTTTTTCATTAGTAAATATTAGCTCCTCTTCTTCATTTGTTATTATATTTCTTATGAAAACTTTATCCAAAGCATTAGTTAATTCTGTTCTTATAATCCAGTTATTTAAAAATACTAAACTTCCTATCAAAGTCTCATCTTTGGCACTTATAAAATCTTCCCACTGATTCGAATTTATATTTTTTTGATACCAAAATCTTAAAGTCTTCTGCATCTTTATTAGTATGCATGTAAAAATTATTATTCCATGAATTTATAGAATAAATTATACCTTTCTCACGTTGTTTAATCAGTTTAGGCTCAGGTATTTTCTCATCAACATGAAAATAATATTTTTCAGTTGTATTATGATCTGAACTGGTAATTAAATAGTATTTTTCATCTGATGTAAGACCAATACCAACAGTAAAAGCTTTAGTTTTTTCTTCAAAAATTAAAATATCATCTTTGACAGCTTTTCCAATTTCGTGTCTAAATATTTTTCTAGGTCTATGATTTTCATCTAGTTTTGAGTAAAAAATAAATTTGTCATCAAGACTAAACATTATTGACCCTGAAGTATCCTTAATTTCTTCTGTAACAAAGGTATTAGTTTTGATATCTCTTACATAAATTGTAAAGTACTCAGAGCCTTTAACATCCAATGAGTATGCTAAATATTTGTCGTTATAACTAACCTCTAAATCACCTACTCCAAAATAATTTGTATTTAGTTTTTTTTTTTCTAGATCACCATTCCAAATTTCTTCAATATTTTCAGTACCAATTTTTTTTCTAAGTTTTATAGAATAGTTCCCTTTTTCAGTGGTTTTAGTCCAATATTCATATGCTTTATCTTTGTACTTTAAAGATTCATCCTCTAATTTTATTCTGCCTTTTATTTCTTTAAATAATGTTTTCTGGATTTCAGAGGTGTCCTTCAATTGAAAGTCAGTATATTTATTCTCTTCATTTAAATAATCTCTGACTTCAGGGAGAAGTTTGCTTCCATCTTTAAGGACTTCAAGAATATTTTTTTGATGGACCCAACTGTAATTATCTTCCCAACTAGTATTGTGGCAAGATTTAACCTCCAGTTTTTTTCTTAATTGTGGTATTTTCATTTGGATCTAATACATGAATTTTTTTTTAATATCAGTAGTTATTTTTGTCATCCTGTATTTGTTATTAAATTGGTTTACCAAAACTTCGAGTAAAAAAATATCTAATTTAATTAGAAAGCTTATTATTTTTGGCTCTATAGGACTTGCTTTATTAATGATCTTTGCTGGAAGATTTATTTTTTCTTTACCTTTTTTGTTAATGATTTTACCTATTATAAAAACAAAAGCAGGACTTTCATTAATACAACTCTTCAGAATTTGGGGATTATTAAGAGTTTTAAAAAATTCAGGTCGATTTAACTTTAATGCATTTCAACAATCTAGTGCAAAAAGTATTCCATTAGATGAAGCATATAGAATTTTAAATTTAGACCCTAAAAAAAAATACACAAAGGATGATGTCCAAAAATCATATAAAAAAATAATGAAAAAAATACATCCAGATATAAGTCCAGAATTAAATAGGCTCGCGTCCATAGTAAATGAAGCAAAAGATACTGTTTTGAAAAATTTATCCTAATAATTTTTTAAAATTATTATAAATTTCTTCAGGATTAATTTTATCTTTCCCCAAAGTATCATGAGTTACGTTCGTTTCTCCCTCTGGAAGAATTGGATACATATTTTTATTATAACTTCCATATATTAAAGGTGTGTCTACCATCAACACAATCGTCTTTATACCAAGTCCAGCAGATAAATGACTAAAACTTGAGTCATTACAAATTGCTATTTGACAATTAGGAATAATTGGCAAAATTTCTTTAATGGTAAAATTATTTAGTGGTGTACAATATTCTTTGTACTCACTTGCAATGATTTCATCCATAATTTTTAACTCGTCAATGTTATTACCTGTCATTAAAAAAAATCTACAATTAGATCTTTTTATCACCTTGCTCATAAAACTTTTAAATATTGAAGCTGGCACCCTCTTAGTTTTACCTGATCCACCTATACCAAGTATTATATTAGTAATACTTTGATCAATAGAATGATCCTTTTTGGCTTTTAGAATATCTTGTTCTTTTAAAAATAACCTTGGTGTACTTTCAATATCCTCCCCGATTGATTTGAGAGTAAATTCTTTTGCTGCTTCTATAATTTGTTGATTTTTTTTTTTAAATAAAGGGTAGTGAAAGACTTCTTTTATACCTGAAAATTTAGAAATTAGGAAATATCTTAAGGATGAATTAAATATGAAAACTTTATCAAATTTTTTTAATTTTAATTCATTTACTAATTTAAAAAATCCCTTCACTCCAGAGTGTTTCTTATTATCTTCTCTTTCAAGATACATAATTTCTTCAACAATTTCTTTATTATTAAAATACATTTCTACTTTAGTATTTTTTTTCGCTAAAATAGTTACAGGCGTTTTGAATTTTTTAGAAATAGCCTCAATAAATGGAAGGAACATTATCATGTCTCCTATTCCCATTCTGTTTTGTAAAATTAATATTTTCATTAACTAACTAATATCTTTACTAAATTTTTCTTTAGAGATAAGCTTATTTTATGGTTGAAATTAAAGGCATTTATGCGGCATCAGTTTCAGTGCTTAATGATGATATGTCGTTAAATATTAAAAAAACTGCAAATCATTGTGAAAAAATTATTAAAGATGGTTGTCATGGTGTAGTCATATTTGGGAGTACGGGCCAAGCACAACTAATTTCTTTAGCTGAAAAAATTCAAATGGTCACATATTTAAGCAAAAACAAAAATAAAGATAACTTTATCATAGGTTGTGGATTAAATTCCTTGTTAGATACAATTAACCTAATGAAGGTTTCAGTCAACTTAGGCTTCAAAAAATTTTTGGTAATGCCTCCTGCATATTACAAGTATGGAGACAAAGAAGTTATTAATTACTATATGAAATTAGTTAATTCAGTTCCTGAGTCAAAAATAATACTATATAATTTTGAAAAATTATGCGGATATAAATTTTCTACAAAATGCGTACAAGAACTAGCTAAAATTTTTCCAAAAAATATTATTGGGGTTAAAGATAGTTCATATAATTTATATCAAGATCTTAAAATTAAAAATTTTTCAATTCTTCCAGGATCAGAGCTAAAATTATTATCTGGTTTAGAAATTGGATGTTCTGGAATTATAACAGCAACTTGTAATGTGACCGCAGAATTATCTAGAAAAGTTTATGACGATTTTTTTAATAATGTTACACAGACCGCAAACAATAAATTATGTGAGGTTAGAAAAACGTTTGATCAATTTAATTTAATTTCTGGTTTACATTCCTTTTTGAAGGAAAAAGATAGCGATTACGCTAATATTTTACCCACTTTGTCATTGTTAGATCCTAAGGACGAAAAGATACTTTTTAACAAGCTTAGAGCATTAGATTTTCCAACGAAAAAAAATGTTGCTGCCTAAGTATCTTTCAGGTTGTGAAAGTATATAATCGATTAATTATAAGCTCATATTTTAAATATAATTAACAGAT
>CACIWH010000018.1 GCA_902590295.1 uncultured Pelagibacteraceae bacterium
CTTCTCAAAAAATAGTTTAATAAAGGAATATAATGAAACTCTAATAGAGGCTGACTGGATAATTGGTTGCGCTATTATTATAAATTTAGATAAATTTGTTGATAAAATCGTATTTGATGAAAATATATTTATATATTTCGAGGATTTTGACCTTTGTAAAACTTTAACAAACAAAGGCAAAAAAGTATTTGCTAGCAAAGTTCTTTTTATAAAACATATTGGAAACAGCAGTTCAATTGCAATAATACCAAAACTTAAAAGAGCATCAAATAGATTCCGTAGCTGGCATTGGCGATGGTCCGAATTTTATTTTTATAAAAAAAATTATAGTTATTCATTTGCTTTAAGAAAATGCTTTTTAAAACTTTTAAAATTTATAATTATGATGCTTTATTTCAAAATTGTATATAATGAAGAACAATTTGAAATTTATAAATATAGTTTTTTGGGTTTATATAATTCAATTATCGGAAGAAAATCTTTTTATAGATTATAGTACATTCTGTTAATGACCAGGAAAATTAATTAAATTTTCAACCTCGTAACCAAGCCTTATTAATTTGTCACATCCTTTTAGATCAAACAGATTTATAACAAAAATAAAACCCGCAACTGATCCTTTAGATAAATTTATTAATTTAGCAGCCGCCTCAGCTGTACCACCAGTTGCAATTAAATCATCAATAATTAGGACCTTTTCACCTTGGTCAATAGAATCTTTATGCACCTCTATAGTGGCCTTGCCGTATTCTAATTCAAAGTCAACAGAATAAGTATCTGCGGGTAATTTATTTTTTTTTCTTAACATTATGAAGGGTTTTTTAAGAGCAAAAGATACAGCTGAAGCAAATACGAAACCCCTAGACTCAATTGCTGCAATTTTATTAAAATTAAATTTTTTTGATTTTTCAATTATTTTATTAATTGTCTCTTCAAATGCTTTTTCATCTTTAATTAAAGTTGTAATGTCTCTAAATAAAATACCTTTTTTTGGATAGTCTGGTATAGATCTTATAAATTTTTTTAAATCCATTTTAATTTGTGTTATATATTTAAATAAACTATCTTTCATATATGGCAAACAATAAATTAGCAATCATCGGGGGCAGTGGGTTGTATGACGTGGAAGAATTCAAAAATAGAGAATTACTAGACTTAAAAACACCCTGGGGTAATCCGTCAGATCAAATTTTAAAGACCAACTATAATGGTAAAGAAGTTTATTTTTTACCAAGACATGGAAGAGGTCATTATATAAATCCATCTAATATTAATTTTAGAGCAAACATAGACGCCTTAAAACAATTAGGTGTTACGGATATAATTTCTGTATCAGCTGTTGGATCATTAAAAGAAGAACTGCCACCAGGAAAATTCGTAATTGTTGATCAATTTATTGATAGAACCTTTGCAAGAAATAAAACATTTTTTGATGATGAAATTGTAGCACATGTATCGATGGCTCATCCAACCTCAAATGGATTAATGAATGCATGTGAAGAAGCTATTAAAAAAGAAAAAATAGAATATCAAAGAGGTGGAACCTACGTGGTTATGGAAGGACCTCAATTTTCAACGTTAGCTGAGTCTAATTTATATAGGTCTTGGAAAGCAGATGTTATTGGCATGACTAATATGCCAGAAGCCAAATTAGCTAGAGAAGCTGAAATAAGATATGCATCAGTTTCAATGGTCACCGACTATGATTGTTGGCATCCTGATCACGAAAATGTTGACGTTCAACAAGTTATAAAGGTTCTTTTAGGTAATGCTGCTAAAGCAAAAAATATGATAAAGAATATCATCGATACTTTTGAAAGTCATATTGACCCTAAAGATCCTACTAATAATTGCTTAGATGTAGCAATAATCACTGCACCTGAAAAAAGATCTCAAAAAACAAAAGATAAGTTAAAAACAGTTGCAGGTAGAGTATTAGATAAATGAAAATTGAGGGAAAAGAATACAGAACAATATGGTTTGAAAATAATGCTGTAAAGATAATTGATCAAACAAAACTTCCACATCAATTTATTATTAAAGATCTAAAAACAGTGAAAGATGCAATAAATGCAATTAAAATAATGGAGGTGAGAGGTGCTCCTTTAATAGGAGCTACTGCAGCCTATGGATTAGTTTTAGCTATTTTAGAAAATAACGACCTATCTTTTTTAAAAAAATCAGCTGAAGATTTAATTAAATCAAGACCAACTGCAATTAATTTAAAATGGGCAGTGGACAGAATGATTAATAAACTTTCAGGTGTTAATAGTAAAAAAATTTTAGATATTGCATTAAATGAAGCAAAAGTAATTTGTGAAGAAGATATTAAGTTTTGTGAGAATATAGGTTTAAATGGCCTTAAAATAATTGAGAATATATATATTAAAAAAAAAGATACAGTTAATATTTTAACTCATTGCAATGCAGGATGGCTTGCAACTATTAATTGGGGAACAGCAACTTCTCCAATATATCATGCACATAAAAAAGGCATCCCAGTTCATGTTTGGGCAGATGAAACTAGACCAAGAAATCAAGGTGCAAATCTCACTTCTTACGAATTAAACGAGGAAGGAATTAATAATACAATCATTGCAGACAATACTGGTGGTATTTTAATGCAAAGAGGTGAAGTAGACATGTGTATTGTTGGTTCTGATAGAACTCTAGCAAATGGTGATGTTTGTAATAAAGTTGGGACTTATCTTAAAGCATTAGCTGCTCATGATAATAAAATTCCTTTTTACGTAGCTCTTCCAAGTTCAACAATTGATTGGAATACAAAAGATCACAAAGAAATACCTATTGAGGAGAGAAATTCTGAAGAACTATCTCACATGGAAGGTTTTGATAGTGAGGGAAATTTAAAAAAAATACAAATTTATCCAAAGAAAAGTAAAGCAATGAATTTAGCTTTTGATGTAACTCCAGCAAAATATGTGACTGGATTAATTACTGAAAAAGGTATTTGTGAAGCATCTACAGAAGGATTAAAAAAACTATTCAAATGAAAAATTTAGAAAAAAGAAAAGAAGTAATTAAATATTCAATTAAACTTAATACTACAAACTTATCTCCTTTAAGATCTGGAAATATCTCTGTAAGAAGTATCGAAAATAGTGTTGAGGGGTTTTTAATAACCCCTTCAGGAAAAAAATACGATACACTCAAAGAGGAGGATATAGTCTTTGTATCCAGTGATGGAAATCACGACACAAACTTAAAACCATCATCTGAATGGAGATTTCATAAAGATATCTATTTGAAAAAATCAGATGCAAAAGCAATAGTTCATGCACATTCTCCACACGCAACAGCTGTATCAGCTCATGGTAAAGATATCCCCGCTTTTCATTACATGATAGCTTTAGCAGGTGGCGATAGTATTAAATGTGCCAAGTACGCAACTTTTGGTACACAAGAACTGTCTAACAATGTTATTTATGCATTAGAAAATAGAAAAGCTTGTCTAATGTCAAATCATGGACAAGTTGCATTTGGAGAAAATTTAGAAAGTGCATTTGAATTAGCCGAGGAATTAGAAAATATTTGTCATCAATACATAAATACAATAAAGTTAGGAGATCCTAAGATTCTTTCATCAAGCGAGATGGATGTAATATTAGAAAAAGTAAAAAATTATAAAAAAGGATAATTTTTATGACGAAAGTAGGGGAGCACGTCACTTTTGATATTATTGGAACTCAAAAAGAGTATGATCCAAAATTCTACGAGAAATTAGTTTATAAAATTGCTAAAAAAGCAAAAGTCATAGTCTTAGAAATTTCAAAATATAAATTTGAACCTCAAGGTTTTACTTTAGTAGCATTATTAGCGGAATCTCATATTAGTTTTCATACATTTCCTGAAAAAGGAATTATAAGTTTTGATTTTTTTACTTGTGGAAAGGTATCCCCATCTGTTGCATTAGAGGTTTTAAAGAAAGAAATTAAACACACAAGGATAGTAAAGAAAGAGTTTAATAGAGATACAATAGATTATTACGATGATATTTATAGTTCACCAGGTCTTAAAAAATATTACATGGTAAAAAATATTCTCGAGGATTTTACATCAAAGGTAGGACAGCACATACAAATATTAGACTTAGAGCAATTTGGTAAAGCTTTATTTATAGATAATGAATTACAAGTAGCAGAGAAAGATGAACATCTTTACAGCTCTACTTTTGTAAATTCTGGATTGAAACTAAATCCAAATAAAAATAATTCTGCTATAATTGGAGGTGGCGACGGAGGAGTTGCAAGGGAATGTATTAATCAAGGTTTCAATTATGTGGATTGGTTTGAGCTTGATCCTCAAGTAGTTGATGTATGCGAAAAACATTTGAGTAAAGTTGGACAAAAAGCAACAAAAAAGAACTCCGTTAAGTGTGTATGGGGAGATGCTTTTGAAAGTATAAAAAAAGTTGAAGATAACAAATATGATAAAATTTTTGTAGATTTAAATGATGATCAATATTGTATCGATCTTGCTGCTAAAAATATTAAGTCTTTAAAAAGAATTCTAAAACCTAATGGTACAATTACCGCTCAAGTAGGTAGCCAAGACAAAAAACCAAAACAAGTTGAAAAATGGTTAAATTTATTTAGAAAAAGTTTTGGTAATTCTTCCCTAGATAGAATTTACATACCAAGTTTCGATTGTTCTTGGAATTTTGCTTCATCATTAAATAAATAATCTCTTTTTTAATCAAAAAATTTGTGAAATAATTATGTTTATATATTTGGAGGAAATATGAATGTGATTAAAAAATTCAGCTTAGGATTATTGATAACTTTATTTTTATCAGTATCTGCTAATGCTGACAAAATAAGAATTGGTACTGAAGGTGCTTATCCACCATGGAATTCTAAAGATGCTTCAGGTAAGTTAATTGGATTTGAAGTTGAGTTGGCATGGACACTTTGTAGATACATTGGACAACAGTGTGAAATTGTTGAGCAAGATTGGGATGGCATGATACCTGCATTAATTATGAGAAAATTTGATGCAATAATGGCTGGAATGTCAATTACTGATGAAAGAAAAAAAGCTATAAACTTTTCACAAGGTTATGCAGATGAAGTAGCCTCGTTAGCAGTAATGAAAGGTTCAAATCTTGAGGGCATGCAAACTTCTGAAGGAATTAATCTCACTAAAAAGTCTGGTGCTGTTAAAAAAGATTTAAAAACTATTACAGGAGCTTTAGCTGGTAAAACTGTATGTGTGCAAACAGCTACTATTCACCAAAACTTTTTAGAGTCTGGGGATGTCGGTAAAGTAAATGTTAGATCTTACAAAACTCAGGATGAAGTAAATTTAGACTTAGCATCTGGAAGATGTGACGCTGCTCTTGCTGCCGCTGTAGCTTTTACAGATTACGCAGAAAAATCTGGAAAACCAGTAGTGCTTGTTGGACCTACTTTCTCAGGAGGTGCTTTTGGAAATGGCGTTGGTGTTGGAATTAGAAAAGACGATGCTGAATTGTTAAAAGCTTTTAACAGTGCAATTAATAAAGCTAGAAAAAATGGAGACATAAGCCGAATTGCAACTAAATGGTTTGGCTTCGACGCTTCAATGTAAATATTTAATGATTGGCGACTATATAATATAGTCGCCTTTCAATATGGATCTTTTAGCATTTGGAAATACTGGTTGGGGAGATGAGCTGTTCTTTGCAACACTAATGACAATTGCTGTTTCAATAACAGCTATGATCACAGGCTTTTGTTTTGCTTTGATCTTTACTCCACTTAAATTATCTAAAAATAAATTTTTAAATTTTATTGGTAATTCTTACACAACAATAATTAGAGGAGTGCCAGAATTATTAGTCATTTATTTATTATTCTTTGGTGGGAGTGGCGCAGTTATGTATGTTGCTTCAATTTTTGGATATAACAAATATATTGAGATAAATGCATTCATAACTGGCTCATTTGCAATTGGGATTATTTCAGGAGCATACTCAACAGAAGTTTTTAGAGGTGCTATTCAATCAATTGATAAAGGTCAATTTGAAGCCTCAAAAGTCTTAGGTTTAAAAAAACCTGTTCATTTTTTTAAAGTGATAATGCCTCAAATGCTAAGACTTGCTGTTCCTAACCTAAGTAATGTTTGGCAAATTACTTTAAAAGATACTTCATTAATTTCAGTTACAGGTTTGGTTGAAATTATGAGACAATCTTATATTGCAGCTGGATCCACAAGAGATCCATTATTTTTTTACTCTTTTGCGGCTATTTTATACTTACTATTAACTTTTCTAAGTATGAAATTGATAAATAAATTAGAGACTAAATACAGGAGAGGCTACTAATGGATTTAGATTTAATGGTAAGTAGTTTCCCAAAGCTTTTAAATGCAACTTTGGTAACTTTAAAACTGTTATCTTTGTCGCTTGTATTTGGAATGATTCTTGGTCTCTTTTTTGCAATTCTCAGATTAAACAAAAATATATTTTTAAATAAGTTTTCTTACTTTTATTCTTATATATTTAGAGGCACTCCTCTTTTAGTTCAAATATTTATTATATACTTTGGATTAGGACAGATAGAATTTTTAAGATCTTCTTTTTTATGGATTATTTTAAAAGAACCTTATTGGTGTGCAATAATTGCTTTTTCTCTTAATACAGGCGCTTATACTTCAGAAATTTTAAGGTCAGCATTTGAAACAATAAACAAGGGCTTCATAGAAGCTGGTGATAGTCTTGGTATTTCAAAAAAAATTATATTTTATAAAATTCAAATACCTATTGCCATCAGACAATCATTACCTGCTTATGGTAACGAAATTATATTAATGCTTAAAGGAACATCTTTGGCTAGCACGGTTACTCTCATGGATTTAACCGGTGTAGCAAAATACATAATTTCTACAACTTTTAAACCAATAGAGGTTTTTATAGTAGCAGGTGGAA
>CACIWH010000019.1 GCA_902590295.1 uncultured Pelagibacteraceae bacterium
CATCAACTCTGTAATCAAAAGCAACATCCTCAAATTTACCGTTATTATTTTTTAAAAGAAAGTTTGCGCCTCTTTCATTTGCTGCAAATATGTCAGCTCTATCTGTTAATATATGTCCTGATACTACTGCTCTTCCACCAGTAACTTTATCCAAATTTAAGGTTTTTGCTTTATCTGTTATTATGTTATTTTCAATTTCATAGAATCTAGTTGGTCCTCCATAATTAGCTACATAAATGCCGTATTCACCATCACCCTTTCTATCAACACAAACCACAGATCTACCTGCTGTTAAGTTTAAATTTTCTATATTTTTTTTTAATTCAAATAAGTCAAAAAAATTATTATTATTTTTATCAATTAGTCTATCAGAGTATTTTTTTGTTCCACTATAGGTATCTGTATTTAAAAAATAAATTTCCTCAAAACCATCTTTATCTATATCACAAGCTGCAACACCTATAGTTTTTCTATCTCGATCTAAAAAAACGTCCTCTTGGATTATGTTTTTTAATTTTCCATCAATGTAACCTAAAGCTAAGTTTGGATAACCAAAACCTGTGACTATAAACTCATTATTTCCATCTGCATTAATATCTGTAACCGAAACACCATAACTAAGCCTGCTTTCATTAATCATTATAATATTTGAAATATCTTTAAAAAATTCTGCACGAGAACTGTTAATTGGTAATATTAAAGAAAAAATAATTAAAAATTTATATAAATAATTTACCTTTTTGATGAACATCTTTTAGAGCAATATTTAACTTTTTCCCAGTTCAGCTTCCATTTTTTTCTCCATTTAAAGGGCCTTTCACAAACTGGGCACAACTTAGTTGGTAGGTTTTGTTTTTTCATTAAGTTGGTGTTTGTTTTTTAAAAATAAAAAATAAGCTACAAATTCATAAGCGTAATGAAATAAGATAAACAAAGGTTTAAAACTCAAAATTTTTGCTAAAAAATTATATTTTGGTATTTTTGACCAGATAATTATAAATGCTTTAGCTCCTCCAACAACTTGTCCATTGTCAATCACATGCAATCTCCTTAGAAGTTCTTCCTTAGATTTTGATGTTAAGTCAACTGCTTGTTGATTGTTTGTAATATCAACCCATTCTAAACTCTTATCAGAATTTTTTTTGTAGTGATCAATTTCTAGTTTACAAATATTACAAGAGTTATTAAAAAAAACTTTAACTGGCATTAGTATTTTCCTTTATAAATTTATCTGCTGCAGCTAGTATAACTTTTTTTCTTTGCGCATTCATCTTATCATATATTCTTACCATCATTGATAATCTTGGATTTTTCAAAAAAAAGGATCTATTCTTATTTATAAATCTCCAGTAAAGACCATCCATAATATTACACCATTCACCTTTTTTAAAATCCATCATTTTAAGAAAATAACTTGATCCACAAATGTAAGGTTTGGTAGCAAAAATTCCTCCATCACTAAATAATCCCATTCCATAAACGTTTGGAGACATTACCCAATCAGATGAGTCAACGAACATTTCCATAAACCATTTGTAAACATATATCGGTTTAATTTCACAGAGATTCATAATGTTTGATAAAATCATTAATCTCTCTATGTGATGTGACCAACCATGATCATTGGCATTTTTTATCGCATAGTCTAAAGGTGGAAGTCCTGTGTTCCCTTGGTACCAAGTAGGTTTCATTTTACGATTATGTTTAAAAAAATTACCAGTTTCTAATCTGTTATAAAAATTTTGATAAATTCCTCTCATAAATTCTCGCCAGCCAATTACTTGTCTTATATAACCCTCTAAAGAATTTAATCTAATCTTTTTCCTTTTATGACTTTCTAAAATTTTCTCTATAATTATTTCTGGAGTTATTAAACCCAAATTTATGTAGGGACTAAGAGCACTATGGAATAATATATTATTATTTTGATCAACAGCGTCCTCATAATCTCCAAATAAATTAGATTTTTCTTTTATAAAAAAATCTAGTAATTTTAGAACTTCTTTATATTCAGTCGCAAACCAAAAATTTTCTGTTGAACCAGGGTGTGTTGCAAATTTTTTTTCTATAATGCTTTTCAGTTTTTTTGTGTGAACTGTTTGATTGATTTTAGGAAATGAGGGAACTTTAGTTCCTTTTGGTAGTTTCTTTCTATTATCTTCATCAAAGCTCCATTTACCGCCAACAGGATCTTCGCCATTCATTAAGATGTTCATTTTTCTTCTCGTTTCTTTATAAAAAACTGCCATGAATGGTTTTTTTGATTTAGATAAATATTTTTTAAAATCATCTCTAGTATTAAGAAACATCGGAGATGTAATTATATTGAGCTTTATTTTATTTTTCTTTGAAAAATCTATAATTTTTTTTTCAAATGGTTTGTCTTCAATTTCAAAACATGAAATTTCATTGACTTTATTTTTTTTTAAAATTTTTTTTATTTTTAAAAGATAATCATCTTTAAAAGCTGAGTCCTCAATTTTAGAATAAGTAATTTTAAAGCTATTTTTTTTTAAATTTTCATAAAATGATCTCATTGATGAAAGAAATAAAAGGATTTTAAGTTTGTGATGTTTTTCATAGGTGCATAAACCGTTATCTTCTGCCATAAAAAAAAGATGGTCTTTTTTGAAGCGGTTTAGGTATTTTAATGGAAATAATTGATTTCCAAGTATAATAAACAATTTCATAATTTATTTATAAATACTATTATACGATATGTCAGGAAAATATTTAATTTTTGGTGCGACAGGTTCTATCGGTTCAAACTTAGCCAAATTAATGGTTGGCAAAAATCATGATGTTCAACTCATAGGTCGAGATGAAAACGGTCTAAATGCATTATCATCTGAGCTGAACTGTAAATACAGTGTCGTTGATGTTTTAGACGAACAATCTGTTAAAAATTTAAAAAATGAATTTGAGGGACAGGAAATTGCTGGTATTGCATATTGTGTTGGCTCTATTGATCTTAAACCTGTTCGAGCAGTTAAAAAAGATGATTTTATGAAATGTTTTGATTTAAATTTTTTTCCAATAGTTGAGACTGTTAAAAACTTTCAGGACAATTTAAAAAAAAATAAGGGCTCTATAGTTATGTTTTCAACAGTCGCTGTTCAAAGAGGATTTACAAATCATAGTATAATTGCATCAGTGAAAGGTGCTATCGAAGGACTAACAGTATCTTTAGCAGCTGAGTTTGCACCTAATATTAGAGTTAATTGTATTGCTCCCAGTTTAACAAAATCGAAAATAGCTGATCCAATATTAAAAAATAAATTAATTGCAGAGGGCGTAGCTAAAGCTCACCCAATGAAAAGAGTAGGTGAAGGAAAAGATGCTGCTGCAATGGCGCAATTTTTATTATCTGAAGATAGCTCGTGGATAACTGGTCAGATAATAGGTGTAGACGGTGGAAGATCTAAATTATCATAATATATTTTTATTTTTTCGTATTAGTGTAATAATGTTCATTAACAAACTTGGTCGTGAATAAAATTTCTACAGAAGAATTATTTAAAATTGCTTATAATCATTTAAAAAACAAAAATTACTCTAAATCTATTGAACTATTTAATAAGATCCTAGCTCATTTTCCAGAAAATTTATCTGTTTTAAGAAATTTACTGCACGCGTATGCTTTTTCTGGAGACTTTCACAACGCAGAAAATACGATCAAAAAAGTTTTAAGATTAAATGAAAAAGAGCCTTATGTTTATCAATTTTATGCATCAATTTTGAAAAACCAGGACAAAATTGATGAGATGATTAATCTAATTGAAGAAGGTTTAAGTAAAAATTTAATGAATCCCAAGTGGAAATACCAAAAAGAATTATTGTTTCCAGTAGTTGTAAAGGATAACGATGAAATTGATAAATTTAGAACAAAAATAAGTAAATGTTACGACCAAATTTTAGAAAATAGCGAACAACTAGATTATGATAATGATCAGATAATACAGACACCTCACTATGAGTCATCTTATAATCAACATGATAATCTTGAACTAAATATCAAAAGTGTAAAGGCTTTAAGAAAAATTTATAGAGAATTAAATGAAAATTGTGTTGTTGAAAAAAAAGAAAATGAAAAAATAAAAATAGGTTTTATATCTGAATTTTTTACTAATCATACAATCGGTAAATTATTTAAGAATATTATTTTTAGTCTAGACCAAACGAAATTTAATATTTTTATATTACATTCTAAAAAAACAAAGACCAGCAAAATTTTTACTGAATTTATTGAAAAAGAAAAAAATGGTTTTTTGAAAAATGTTAGACTTCCAGAAAAATTGGTTGATAAAATTAATTTTTTTAAAAAGGAAAAATTCAATATTTTATTTTATCCAGACATCGGTATGTCGATTGAGATGTATTATTTGTCTCTAATCAGGCTTGCCAAACACCAGATAATGTCATGGGGCCATCCTGAAACAACAGGTAGTGAAAGTATAGATTTTTTTCTATGTTCTAAAAGTTTAATTACAGATGAAACTTCAAAAAGCTACTCTGAAAAACTATTGTTGATGGATCACTTGCCAATGATTTATGAATTTCCAAAAATTGAACAAAAGATAAATGATGCAGAATTAACTAAAAATAATATTTACTCCTGTCCGCAAACAATGTTTAAGTTTCATCCTGAATTTGATCATATTTTAGCTGAAATACTAAAAAAAGATAAAAAAGGTGTTTTATATTTAATTAAAGATAACAATAAAATTTATTTCAATAAATTAATTGATCGTTTCAAGAAAATTAAATCTTTTGATCTGGATAGGGTTATTTTTCTTGATCCACTCAGTAGAGATAATTATGTAAATCACTTAGGAACATCATCTGTATTATTAGATCCATTATTTTTTGGTGCAGGTAATTCATTTCACGAATCTATGGTATATGGAACACCAACAGTTACAATGCCAACTAAGTATATAAAATCTAGAATCGTTAGTGCTGCTTATATGCAGATGGAAATTGAGAAACCACCGATAGTTAAAAATAAAAATGAATATGTAGAATTAGCTATCGATATCGCAAATAGTGATAATTTATTAGAAATAAAAAAATACTATCAAAAGAAAGCTATTGAAAAACTATTCAATACTACAAAAGCTGGCGAGGAATTTAATCAAATTCTTCTTAATTTATACCAATGATCTTTTAAAACACTCTATTGTATTTTTTAATAAACAAGCAATAGTCATTGGCCCAACTCCACCTGGGACTGGGGTTATTGCTTTTGCAAATTTTGAAACTTCATCGAAATCTACGTCGCCAACTATTCCTTCTTCAGTTTTATTAATACCAACATCGATTACTATAGATCCTTTCTTAATCCAATCGCCCTTAACAAGTTTTGGAATTCCAACAGCAACTACTAAAATGTCTGCCTTTAAGCATTCCTCTTTTAAATTTTTTGTTTTTGAATGAGCAATTGTCACTGTACAATTTTCCTTTAGTAAAAGTTGAGTCATTGGTTTTCCATTTAAATTAGACCTGCCTAAAACAACCGCTTTTTTTCCATTTAGATTTGGCTCTATTTTTTTAATCAACAAATGACATCCTAGTGGTGTACAAGGAACTGAACTTTCATAACCAGACGACAAATTACCCACGTTGTTAGGATGAAAACCATCTACATCTTTGTTTGGATCGATTGCATCTATAATTTTTTTATTATTAATGTGTTTAGGAAGTGGTAACTGAACCAGAATACCAGAGACATTTTCATCTTTGTTAAGTTCCTTAATCTTTTCTAAAACAGTTTTTTCATCTACTGTATCAGGATACTTAATAATTTCTGATTTAAGACCTATTTCTACAGCTGATCTTTCTTTATTACGCACATAAATTTTACTTGGCGCATATTCACCAATAAGTATAACGGTTAAGCCTGGGACTTTATTAAATTTTTTTTTTAAATTATCTACTTCATTTTTTAAATTTGATCTTAAATCTGCAGCAGTTTTTTTTCCGTCTATTATAATCATTCTAAATCAAAAAATTAATGGTGCTATATAAAGTTTCATACACATTTCTAGAAACCATATCAATAAAAGAAGAATGACTGGGGATATATCGATAGCACCCAAATTAGGTAAAAAAGCTCTAATCTTTCTTAGAAAAGGCTCTGTTAGTCTATATGTAAAATCCAAAACTAAATAAACAAATCGATTTGTAGTATTTAAAACATTAAAAGCAACTAACCAGCTAATTATTACGTTAGCTATAACAACATAAGAATATAATTTTAAAATTTGCAATGATAAATAAAATAAAGCTATCATTTTTTTTCGACGTAGATAGATTGACTTGGGAAAGCAAATGAGGCTTTATTTTTTTCAACTATTTGCTTAATTTCAATGGCTAATTTTTCTTTAACTTTTAGCCATTCGCTC
>CACIWH010000020.1 GCA_902590295.1 uncultured Pelagibacteraceae bacterium
GATTTAGGAAATGAGTTTTTTTCCCTTTGGTTAGACGATACTTTGACTTACTCTAGCGCTATTTTCGAAAATGATAAGTTAGATTTGGAAAAAGCACAAATAAATAAATATAAAAAACTAACTTCACTTATTAAGCCTAAAATTGGTGACAAAGTTTTAGAGATAGGTTGTGGATGGGGTGGTTTTGCAGAATTCATAGGAAAAAATTATGATGTCAAACTAGATTGTATAACAATTTCAAAAAAACAATTCGATTACGCTAAAAATAGAATTTATAAAAAAGGTCTTAACGAAAAAATTAATATAAAAATGCAAGATTATAGAGATGTAAAAAATAAATATAATTCAATTGCTTCAATTGAAATGATTGAAGCAGTAGGACAAGATTATCTTAAAAATTATTTTCAAAGTATTAAAAAGTATTTAAAAGATGATGGTAAAGCTGCAATTCAGGCAATTACGATCGATGATAAATTATTCAATAGATATAAAAAAAAAGAGGATTTTATTCAAAAATATATTTTTCCGGGTGGATTTCTTCCATCAAAAAACTCCTTAGTTGAATACGCAAAAAAAACTGGTCTAGAGTTTACTCAATGTAATTCTTATGGAACACATTATAGCAATACTCTTAAAATTTGGAGAGAAAAATTTTTTAAAAGTTGGGAACATATATCTAAACAAGGTTTTGATAACACATTTAAGAGAATGTGGAATTTCTATTTATCTTATTGTGAAGCTGGCTTTAGATCAAAAAATATTGACTTAATACAGTTCTCTTTGCTTAAAAACAAATAATATGAAATTAATAAAATCAATTCTATTGATTATTGCCTTGTCCTTAGTTACAAGCTGTTCAAATAATATGAAGCCAGAAGATTTTAAAAATACCGAGCCTACTTTACTAATCGAGGAATATTTTAATGGTAAAGTGAAGGCATGGGGCATCCTTCAAGACAGAAGTGGAAAGGTGACACGTCAATTCAAAGCAGATCTAATCGGTTCCTTTAATGACAATATTATTACTTTAGATGAAGACTTTTATTGGACTGATGGTGAAAAACAAAAAAGAACTTGGAAAATAAAAAAAATAGACAATAACAATTATATAGGAACCGCACCAGATGTTGTTGGAGAAGCAACTGGTGTGCAATATGGATCAGCATTTAAATTTAAATATGATTTATTAGTTCCATTCAAAAATAAAAATATCAAAGTCTCATTTGATGATTGGATATTTAAACAAGATGAAAAAGTTGCAATCAATAGAGCGACTTTAACTAAATTTGGTTTTAAAGTTGGTGAGTTGACAGTCTTTTTTATGAGAGACTAATCAACAATCTTTTTCATACCTTTTTCAATTATTTTAAAATACAGTCCATTTGGCATTACCTTTAGGACCTTCATAATAGATGTGAAAGATTTTGGAAAATGAATTTCAAATCCCTTATTTTTTGTTAAGCCCTTAAACATTTGATCTGCAGCAAACTCTGGAGATTTAATCATTGGCATCGGAAAATCATTTTTATCAGTCATTGGTGTTTTTATAAAACCTGGACTCACAAGAGAAACACGAACATTAAATCTTTTTAGATCAAAGTATAGACTTTCTGCAAAACTACTTAGGGCAGATTTAGACGCACAATATGCACCTGCTGCAGGCAAACCCCTGTAACCTGCTACTGAAGATACTATAGATATATGACCTGATTTTCTATTTTTATAATAATCGTATACTGAATTTATTGAGTGTATGGTGCCGAAAAAATTAACTTCCATAATTTTCTTAACCTTCTCAAGATTCAAACTTTTCTCTGATTTTGGATCATGAATACCTGTACAGAATACAGATATGTCAATCTCCCCGATTTTATTTTTAATATTTTCGAAAACATTTTTGCACTTTTCACTGTCCGTAACATCTAAAGGAAATGGTGTTATATTCTCATTACTTTGAGATATTTCATTTAACAAATTTTCTCTTCTCGCTGAAATTGCTACCTTCCAACCTTCTTTTGCAAATTTTAATGCTAGTGCTTTACCAATTCCACTACTAGCTCCAGTTATCCATATTGATTTATTATTCATATAAAAATGATGTATAATATGAATATGCTAAAAAATAAATTTATATCTTTTATTATATTTGCAATAATTACTTATTCTGCATCATTTATAGGAAGCATAGCGACAATTTCTTACAAAGAACCATGGTATTCGACCTTAAATAAATCTTTTTTAACACCCCCAGATTGGGTATTTGCACCAGTATGGACAACATTATATCTTTTTATGGCTGTGGCTATTTGGTCAGCTTGGCATAAAAATTATAATATAAATTTAGTTTTAATTTATTTAATTCATTTATGTTTTAATACAACTTGGAGTATAGTTTTTTTTGTTTTCCACAACATTGAATTAGCATTATTAAATTTAATCGTAATATTAACATTTATAGCAATATTAACTTTCAAATATAAAAAAATAAATAATTTAAGTTTTTATCTAATGATTCCGTATTTACTTTGGAGCTGTTATGCATTAATTCTTAATTTTACTTTAGTTTTATTAAATTAATATGGATGATATAGTAGTAGTTGGAGGTGGAATAATTGGAGCGTCCACGGCTTATTTCCTCTCAAAGGAAGGTAGAAAAGTAAAAGTAATTGAAAAAGATCCAACTTACAAAAAAGCCTCATTTCCATTATCTTTAGGTGGTTTTAGAAGACAATTTTTTCAAAAAGAGAACATCATGTTAGGAAAGTTTTCGAGAGAATTTTTGTTAAATGTTCCTAGTGATCTAAAAACTAAAAATAACCCAAGCCCAACAGTCAGTATGGTACCAAATGGTTACCTTTTACTTTTTGGACTAGAACATGCTCAAGAACAGTATTTAGCTTTAGAAAATCATAAAGCTTGTGAGGCTGGTACAAAAAATATTAAAGGTTCAGAATTAAAACAAGTATTTCCATATATAAGTGAAGAGGGTATTGAAACAGCAACTTACTCCGATACAAAAATTGAAGGTTGGATAGACCCATATTTATTTCATAATGCTTTAAAAAATAAAGCTGTAGAATTGGGTGCAGAATTTATTAAAGGAGATGTTAAAAGTTTAAAAGAAATTAAAGCAAATGCAATAGTATCTGCCGCAGGTTGTTGGACTAATGAACTTTTAAATGATATCCCAGTTTTTCCTCAAAAGCATACTGTTTTTAGATTTAAATGCCCTAAACATATTCCTGAAATGCCATTAACGGGTGACTTAACAACAGGAGTATATTGGAGACCCGAAGGTAAAGAATATTTAGCTGGATCACCGAAGCCTGTATGGGATGCTGATGATTTGGAACCAGAATGGAATGATTTTGAAGAATTAGTTTGGCCAGGTTTAGCAAAAAGAATTTCAGTTTTTGAAGAAATTAAAATGACTGGCGCTTGGGCTGGTTACTATGATTGTAATAAACTGGATAATAATGCAGTAGTCGGAAAACACCCAGGGTATAAGAATGTGTATATGGCATCTGGATTTACTGGAAGAGGTTTAATGCAAGCACCTGGTATTGGCAGAGCTTTGACAGAATTGATTACAACAGGCTCTTATCAAACAATCGATTTAGGTTGTTTTTCTGTTGAGAGAGTATTAAAGCAAGAGGAGAGAGTAGAACCTTACGTTTTATAATTATTCATTCTCCAATCTTTTTTACAAATAACCCTAAAATTCCATTAAATAATGATACCAATAAAATTACAAATTGGCCTTTAAAAGAATAAAATTCAAAAGATGGATAAAAACTTATAGCAACACTAAAAAATAAATAAGTTAAAATAAAAGGTTTTAAAAATTTTTTTATTTTCAAATTTATTTTTTCTTGTATTTAGCAGCCTCCTCCGAACCACTTGTTGCTGAGCCTTTACTGTAAGAGTGGGCACCCATTCCAGCTAATTGCCCATCTTTTACGATTAAATACTGATCTCTAATAGGTTTTTTATCAAAAAAACATTCTAGAATTTCTCTTACACCATCTGCATATCTTGCTTGAGCTGATAATGATGTCCCAGATGTATGGGGAGTCATTCCATGATTAGGCATACTTCTCCAAACGTGATCATTAGGAGCTGGTTGCGGAAACCAGACATCACCAGCATAGCCACTTAGTTGACCTGATTTTAGAGCGTCTGCTATATCGTCTTTATTACAAATTTTTCCTCTTGCAGTATTCACTATATACGCGCCTTTCTTCATTTTGCTGATCAAATCTTTATTAAAAAGATTTTCAGTTTCAGGGTGTAGCGGACAATTAATTGTAACTACATCACAAACCTTAACCATAGATTCAACTGAGTTATGAAATGTTAAATTTAATTCCTTCTCAACGCTATCTGGTAATTTGTGTCTATCAAAATAGTGCAAATGAACATCGAATGGCTTCATTTTTCTCAATGCATCTAGTCCAATTCTTCCAGCTGCTACTGTTCCTATATGCATTCCCTCAACGTCATAACTTCTATGAACTGCATCAGCTATATTCCAACCACCTTCGTTTACTATTCTGTGTTGGTTGTGATAATCTCTAACCATTGAAACAATCATCATTACTATGTGTTCTGCCACAGATCTTGAATTACAAAAAGTAACTTCAACTACATCAATTTTGTTATCCATAGCAGCTTGTAAATCAACGTGATCTGACCCTATACCCGCGGTTATTGCCATCTTTAAATTCTTCGCTTTTTTAATTCTCTCTGCAGTTAAGTAATAAGGAAAAAACGGCTGCGAGATAACTATATCTGCATCAACTATATGTTTGTCTGCTTCACATCCATCGCCATCTTTGCTATTAGTAACAATAAATTCGTGACCATTACTTTCTAAAAATTTTCTAAGTCCTAATTCCCCTGAAACACATCCTAGTAATTGACCAGGAGTAAAATCTCTACCTTTTGGAGTAGGTAAACTCATTCCATCAGGATATTTTTCTAATTTTGGTAAATCTGATAAAGGATAAGACTTCGGCATTCCCCCTTTTGGGTCGTCATATAATACACATAATATTTTCATTTTTTTCTCCTTTAACTTTTTAAGAACGTCTTTTTAACAATTTTAGTCTATCACGAAAAAGGATACTCAGGCAAACAAATTATTTTTTGGATATTTTTTCTTCAAGATAAATTTGTTTAAAATAATTCCAAACACAATGATGATAATTGAACCGACCATAATGGGGTTTAAAAGATAATCAAAAGAAACAGACCCAAGAATTACTATTATTGGATTTCCACCTGCAGGTGGATGAGGGACATTAAAAAGTATCATGAGACCAACTCCAAATCCTACTGCCAAGGGTAAAATTATGAATAATGGTAATTGAATGAAAGAAACAAAAATTACTCCTACAAATGAAGTTAACAAGTGGCCAAAAAAAATATTTTTTGGTTGTGCAAAAGGACTATCTGGATAACCATAGAGTATAACCATAGTTGAACCAAATTAAACCCATACATACTAGAGTTCCGTGTACTGAGAATAGTCCTTGGTTTCTGCTTGAAGATAAAAGACTTGAATCTGTTTCTACTAATATAACTATTGATACAATTGCGCATAATAAGCCTGCAATTGCAACTGTTGTGAATTTTGGCGTTTCCTTTCTCCATCTTAAAGATACAGAAAATACTGAAAAACCTAATGCCGAGGCAAGACCAAAAAATAATCCAAATAGTGTGCCTGCAGAAAAATTGCCGATTGCTATAATAATAATTCCTATTGATGCTAATATAATTGCTACCCACACATTAAAGGAAATTTTTTCATGCAAGAACAAAAAGCCTAAAAAAGCCGTCATAAATGGCATTGCTGCAAGACATAACAAAGTAACTGCTGCAGAGGTGTTTGTAATTGACCAAATAAAACTTATCATTGCTATGCCTAAACCTGTGCCACCTATCAAACCAGACCAGCCTATTTTTTTATAATTTTTATAAAAATCAATTCCTTCTTCAAAAAAAAGATAGAGATTAAGTAATAAAAATATTGTTACTCCCCTGCCCAATAAATATTGCCATGGAACAAGCTCTGGTTGGTCGATATATCTTACTACTAAGGGTCCAA
>CACIWH010000021.1 GCA_902590295.1 uncultured Pelagibacteraceae bacterium
TGGATTTTGTGGATATGTATTTGCTATGTATAATACCACTGTAGCGAACACTAATTTCATAATTCAAACCCAAATTTTATTTTTAGCGATATTTGGTTATATTTTTCTTAAAGAGAAAATTTCTAAAATAACTTTAATTTCAATATTTTTAGCAATTGCAGGTGTAATATTAATGATTGGCTCTTCATTATCCCCAGGCCAGATGACAGGAAATCTTGCTGCTTTTATAATGCCAATATCTTTTGCTATTTTAATTTTAGTTATCCGTAAGTATCCGCATGTAGACATGATACCATTACAGTTGATAGCAGGCATCGTTGCAATGGTTGTTGGTTATTTAATAGCTGGTAAAATTAATATTTCATATCATGATATTTTCTTGGGCTTTTTAGCAGGTTTTTTTCAATTAGGTTTTGGTTTTATATTAATCACAATAGGTGCAAGAAACACCCCTTCTGCAGTCGTAGGAATAATCATGATTACTGAGGCTGTTTTAGGTCCATTATGGGCATGGATGTTTGCTAACGAAAATCCTCCGATGACCGTTCTAATAGGCGGAAGTGTAATTATATTTGCAGTTTTGTTACAATTTTTATTAGTAAAAAAAAAGGACAATTCACAAGTAGTTTAAAAATTGACTTTCTAAAAATAAATTCTAAGCTTAAATTATGGTAAAAGTTGTTGATAATCTCTTAAGCCCTGATGAATTTAAAAAATTGAATGATGTGTTAATGGGTCCCGAATTTCCTTGGTATTTCTTGCCAAGCAAAGTTCATTCTGGTGACGGAAATTTTCAGTTTTGCCACAATTTCATATTATCTGGCAAGATAGTATCTAAATTTGTAACTATTTTGGATCCTTTTTTAACTAAATTAAACATGAAAAAAGTAATTAGAATTAAAGCTAACAAAACATTTAAAAAAAAAGAGAATATTGAGTCTGCAATGCATACTGATGTGACCAGGAAAGATGATGAAAAATTTAAGACTGCGGTTTTTTATTGTAATTCTAACAATGGCTCTACTATGTTTGAAAATGGTAAAAAAGTTGAAAGTAAAGCGAACAGAGCAGTAGTATTTGATGGTAGAACTTTACATTGCGGAGTAGATTGCACAGATTCGCTTAGAAGAGTTGTAATAAACTTTAATTATATAGATGAGTAAAATCTATTTTAACTAACTTTCCCTCTAAAAACCTTATTTACTTACATTTATGATATATTTTTTGTCTATCTTTTTGTTTATTTATATGCTATTAAAATTCATACGGGAGAGACTACATATTTGTAGCGCCGAAGGAGCAACCACCCCGGAAACTCTCAGGCAAAAGGACCGTACATATTAACTCTGGAAAGAGATAAATTCTCGCCGAAGGAGCCAAAATCTCTCAGGCACACCGACAGAGGGGGTTTTGAAGAGTTAATATGAATGTAAAAAAAACAGCACTGTACGAATTGCACAAAAGGCACAACGCTAAGTTCGTTGAGTTCGCTGGTTATAGTATGCCAATTCAATACTCTGAGGGAATTGTAAAAGAACATAATACTACAAGAAATAAGTCTGGAATTTTTGACGTTTCGCATATGGGGCAGTTATTCATTAAATACAGTGATGACATAACAGATAAGCTCCAAGAAATTTTACCAACTGACCTCAAGAATTTAAAAATTAATCAAAGTAAGTATTCGTTTTTAATGAAAGAAAATGGGGGAATATATGATGATCTTATTATCACCAGGATGAAAGATCAGTACATGATTATTTTAAATGCTGCATGTAAACAAAACGATCTTCAGATTATTAAAAATAAAATAAATAATCAAAATTTGGATATAAACAATGATTTATCTCTTATAGCGATACAAGGTCCAGAGTCTAAAACAATTCTTGAAAATGTGGTTTCAAATGTATCAAAATTAAAATTCATGAATGGAGGAAACTTTTCTTTTGCAAATAATGAAATCTTTATAACAAGGTCCGGATATACAGGTGAAGATGGCTTTGAAATATCATTACCTAATAAAGTTGCAATCTCTTTTGTAGAAGAATTAATTTTAAAAGGGTCAAGTTTAATCGGTTTAGGTGCAAGAGATACTTTAAGATTAGAGGCAGGTTTATGCTTATATGGTCATGACATAAATGAAAATACCAGTCCAGTTGAAGCAAATTTAAAATGGGCTATTTCAAAAAATAGAATCAATGATAATTTTACAGGGTCACAAAAAATAAAAAAACAAATTGAAGAAGGTGTATCAAAATTAAGAGTTGGTATCAAACCAGAGACTAGAGTTATAGCAAGAGAGTCAACGAAAATTTTTGATGAAAAAGACAATGAAATTGGAAAAGTTACAAGCGGCACATTTGGACCAAGTGTTAATGCATCTATTGCGATGGGCTATATTTCAAATTCTCATTCTAAAACAGATACAAAAGTTTTCTTAGAAGTAAGAGGGAAAAAAGTACCTGCCAATGTTTGTGATTTACCGTTTTATAGAAAAAGTTATGTGAAAGGAGAAGCTAATGTCTAATACAAAATTTTCAAAAGAACATGAATGGATTACATTAGATGGGGAAGTTGGAACTATTGGAATTACAAAACATGCAACTGAAATGTTAGGTGACATAGTTTTTGCTGAATTACCTGAGAAAGGATCTAATGTTGAAAAAGACGGAACTGCAGGGGTGGTAGAGTCAACAAAGGCCGCTAGCGATGTATATACTCCAGTAAGTGGTGAGATTGTAGAAATTAATCAATCAATTGTTGATGATCCATCAAAAATCAATGCTGACCCAGAGGGTGGAGCGTGGTTTTTTAAATTAAAGTTAAAAGATAAATCAGAACTCGATACTCTTATGAATAAAGAAGAGTATGATAAATTTGCAAAGGAGACATCAGCATAATGTTACCAAATTCAGAAAAAGATTTTTTAAAGAGACACATTGGACCTTCTAAAGAAGATCAATCAAAAATGTTAAAAGAATTAAATTATAAATCACTAGATGATTTAATTGACAGCACAGTACCAGAAAAAATAAAGTTTAGAGGTGAATTAAATATTGGTGAGTCAAATTCAGAATATGAAGCTTTGAGAAAATTAAGAGCAATTTCAAAAAAAAATCAAGTTTACTCAAATTTTATTGGAATGGGTTATTACGGAACGTATACACCTTATGTAATTTTGAGAAATATATTAGAAAATCCAGGTTGGTATACTTCATATACGCCTTATCAGCCAGAAGTAGCTCAAGGAAGACTTGAGATGCTATTAAATTTTCAACAAATGATCGTTGACTTTACAGGAATGGATATTGCTAATGCTTCTTTATTAGATGAGGGCACAGCAGCAGCGGAAGCTATGGGCCTAAGTCACAGATTAAACAAAAAAGATAGCAATTTAGTTTTTGTATCTGAGGATTGTCATCCTCAAACAATAAATGTAATTCAAACTAGAGCTGAACCGATGGGTTTAAAAGTATTGGTTGGTAAAGAAGATGAGGTTTTAGACCAATTAAAAGAGGATTTAGTTTGTGGAATTTTACAATATCCTGGAACTTTAGGAGATATTAAGGACCCAAGTGAATCAATTAGCAAAATTCATAAAAAGAATGGTAAGGCTGTATTAGCTTGTGATTTGTTAGCATTAGCAAAATTAAAAACACCAAGAGAACTTGGTGCTGATATAGCAGTTGGAAGCTCACAAAGATTTGGTATTCCAATGGGATATGGTGGTCCACATGCAGCTTTTTTTGCAACAAAAGATGAGTACAAAAGATCAATGCCGGGAAGAATTGTAGGTGTGTCAGTTGATAGACACGGTAATAAGGCATATAGATTGTCCTTACAAACTAGAGAGCAACATATCAGAAGAGACAAGGCGACAAGTAACATTTGTACTGCTCAAGCTCTATTAGCAATTGTATCAGCAGCATATTCTATTTATCACGGCCCAGATGGGATTAAGAATATTTCTGAAAGAGTGTCACAATTAGCAAAAAGTTTTGCCGATAAAATAAAACAGTCTGGATATGAACTTTATTCCAATCATTTTTTTGATACTGTTACAATTATTACTAAAGAAAAAACTGATCAAATTTATAAAAATGCTTTAAATCAAAAAGTTAATATACGTAAAGTAAATTCTGAAATGCTTGCAGTTTCTTTTGATGAAAGAAAAAATGTTTATAGAGTAAATCAATTATTAAAAATCTTTAACGCAGCTGAATCAATCAAAAAAGAGGATCCTTCAGTAAGTTTACCTAATCTTCCAAAAAACTTATTGAGAACCTCAAAATATTTAGAACATCCAGTTTTCAACTCATATCATTCTGAAACTGAGATGCTGAGATATTTAAAAAGATTAGAAGATAAGGATATAGCATTGAATAGAACAATGATTGCACTTGGCTCATGTACAATGAAGTTAAATGCTGCAGCAGAGATGATACCAATTTCATGGAAAGAGTTTGCAGAACCTCATCCATTTGTCCCAATTGAACAAATGGAAGGATTTAGAGATCTATTTACCGATCTAAAAAATTGGTTGCGTTCCATAACTGGTTTTTCAGGTGTTTCTCTTCAACCTAATGCAGGTGCTCAGGGTGAATATGCAGGATTAATGGTTATCCGAAAGTATCATTTAGATAGAGATGAGGCTAATCGAAACATATGTTTAATTCCAAGTTCAGCACACGGTACTAATCCAGCAAGCGCACAAATGGCTGGAATGAAAGTTGTTGTTGTTAATTGTGATAAAGAAGGAAATGTTGATTTTGATGACTTAAAGAAAAAAGCAGAACAACATTCTCAAAACCTTGGAGCTTTAATGGTAACTTACCCATCCACTCATGGAGTATTTGAAGAAAAAATATCAGATATTTGTGAGTTAGTTCATAAACATGGTGGTCAGGTTTATATGGATGGTGCAAATCTAAATGCATTAGTGGGAATTGCTAAACCAGGAAATTTTGGTCCAGACGTTTGTCATATTAACTTACATAAAACGTTTTGTATTCCTCATGGTGGTGGAGGACCTGGAATGGGACCCATTGCTTGTAAAAGACATTTACAAGTTTATTTGCCTAACCACCCAGTCATAAAAGATTGTGGACCAACATCTGGAATTGGAGCAGTTTCTGCAGCGCCTTGGGGAAGTTCAAGTATTTTATCAATTTCTTGGATGTATATTAAAATGATGGGATCTGCAGGATTAAAGCTTGCTACTCAAGTTGCGATACTGAATGCAAATTATATAGCTCACAGATTAAAAGATCATTTTCCCATTTTGTACAAAGGGTCAAATGGCAACGTGGCACACGAATGTATTATTGATATTAGAAATATCAAATCAGAAACAGGAATAACCGAGGAAGATATTGCGAAAAGATTAATTGATTATGGTTTTCATGCACCAACTATGTCCTGGCCTGTCGCTGGCACTATGATGATAGAACCAACTGAGAGTGAAAATTTGAGAGAGATAAATAGATTCTGTGATACGCTTATTAAAATCAAATCTGAAATTGATAATATAAAATCTGGTAAATTTGATAAAATAGACAATCCTATAAAGAATGCACCTCACACAGATTTAGAGCTTTCATCTGATGAATG
Source organism: uncultured Pelagibacteraceae bacterium (assembly GCA_902590295.1). The sequence goes on from CACIWH010000021.1 coordinate 5,611, forward strand.
GAGCCATAAATACACACGTGAAGAGGCAGCTTACCCATCTAAATATTTGAAAAGCAATAAATTTTGGCCACCAGTTGCTAGAGTAGATAACGTATATGGAGATAAAAATATATTCTGTACTTGCCCAAGTATGGATGAGTTTAAAGAAGACGCAGCTTAAAATTAATGAAAGTTGCAGTCATTGGCTCAGGTATTTCAGGACTAAGTGCTGCGTATTTTTTATCAAAAAGATATAAAGTTGATCTATTTGAAAAAGAAGATCGTTTTGGAGGACACTCTCACACAATTGATATTAA
>CACIWH010000022.1 GCA_902590295.1 uncultured Pelagibacteraceae bacterium
TTGACTTAAAATAAGCCAAGCAGCAATAGCAGCGAAAACACCCTCTAAAGAATATATTATAGCAGCAGGAGCAGGATTAATATTCTTTTGAGCATATATTTGTAAAACAAACGCAAACCCACCTGATAAAACTCCTGCATAAAGGATTTCGTATTTTTCAGATAATATTTTTTGAATGTTTATTTCCTCAACATAGAGACTAATTAGCAACGAGAGTACAGATACAATAAAAGTTTGTACTAAACCAACAGTAATTGGGAGCTCAAAACTTTTTACGAGTTCACCAATAAAAATAATATGTAGAGCCCAAAAGAATGCACAAAAAATAACTAACATGTCACCTTTTCTAACAGTAGCATCATAAAAATTAGTTAATAAATATCCACCAATTACACATAAAACTACAGAGGGATAAACACTCCAATGAACTTTTTTTTTAAATAAAAAAAGAACTATGAAGGGAACCATTGGAACATAAAAAATTGTAAAAAATGCTGCATTAGCAATATCTGTATATAATAGAGCAACTTGTTGCAAAGCAGTTCCTAAAAAGAGGAAAATACCGATTGAAAATGATAAATATATAAATTTTTTTTTGTCCTTATTAAATTCAGATGTAAAATTTTTTTTTTCTATCAATAAAAAAATAGGTAACAAAGCAAAGAAACCAACCATAAATCTTACACCATTAAAAGTGTAGGGTCCTATGTTGTCCATACCTGTGTCTTGTGCAATAAAAGTTGTTCCCCAAATAAAACAACAAAGTAGTGCACTTGCTAAGGAAGCTTTTTTTGTCATTAAATTATAATGATAATTTATAAGCGAAATTTTGCCCAAGGTTGTCTTTTAATTCGTTACAAAACCTTGCTGCATCCGCACCATTAACAACTCTGTGATCATAGGACAAAGATAATGGAAGCATTAAATTTTTACTTCTTTCTACTATTTTGCCAATACCTAATATTGCAACTTCAGGAGGGTTGATAATCGGTGTAAAAAAAGTCCCACCTATACCTCCTAAACTTGTAATTGTCATAGAGCCTCCAAAAAATTCTTTTTTATCAATTTTTAAATTTCTACACTTTTCACTTATATCCTTAAGTTCAATTGATAAGTCTTCTATCTTTTTGCTATCTGCATTTCTTATTTTGGGTACCATTAGACCATGCTCAGTATCAACTGCTATTCCTATATGAAAATATTTTTTTAATATAAGTTCGTAGTTTTCTTCATCCTTAATAGAGCAATTAAAATGTGGAAATTTTTTTAAACTATTTACTAAAGCTTTAATAATAAAAGCTAAAGGAGTTATTTTTTTCTTTTCACCAGTAAAATTATCCTTCAAATTTTTTCTAAAACTTTCAAGTTCAGTAACATCAGCTTCGTCATGGTGAGTTACATGTGGAATCGTTCGCCAAGATTCAGATAAATTTGGTGCTGCCAACCTTTTTATACGTGGCATTTGTGTTATTTCTATTTCGCCAAACTCACTATGATCGAACTCTAATTTCTTTTTTTCATCTTTTATTGATTTCTTTGGAGTGTTTTCTTGTTGTTTAATTTCATTTTTTATAAAATTTCGTACATCTTCCTCTGTAATCCTTCCATTTCTTTCTGACCCTTTTAATTGAGAAATGTCTGCACCAAGTTGCCTTGCAAACTTTCTTACCTTTGGACTCGCATGTATAATTTGGTTCATTTTTATAACTTGGTTGGCATTGGTTTATTTTTATCGATATTGTATTTTTTAATGGCCTCTTCGGCATATTTTGACGCAATTAATTGTTCTTTTGAAAGAACGCTCAAAGCATAAGTAACAATATATTTTTTATCAACTTCGAAAAAGTTTCTAAGATTTTTTCTTGTATCGCTTCTTCCATACCCATCTGTACCAAGAGAATAAAAACTCTTGTTTGTATATGGTCTTATTTGATCAGATGAAATTCTCATATAGTCTGATGCAGCTAATATAGGTCCTTCAGAGTCTTTTAAACATTTTTCAACATATGTTTTTTTTGGCTCTTGATTAGGATTAAGTAAATTTTGTCTTTCAACCTCTAGGCCGTCTCTACGCAATTCATTATAGCTTGTTACGCTCCATATCTCTGAATCAATTTTGTAATCTTTATCTAAAATTTCCGATGCCTCTAACATCTCTCTAAGAATTGCACCTGAGCCTAAAAGAGTAATTTTAGTTTTTTTATTCCTGTTTATAGATTTTAATTTATACATTCCTTTTAAAATTGAGTCTTCAATACCTTTCTCATTAGGTATTTCTGGATGTGGATAGTTCTCATTTAAAGTTGTTATATAGTAAAAAATATTTTCCTTATTTTCATGCATTCGCTTCAACCCGTCTCTAAAAATTACAGCTAATTCATAAGCAAAAGTCGGGTCATACGAAACACAGTTTGGGATTGTAGATGCAATAATATGGCTATGACCATCTTGGTGTTGTAAACCTTCTCCTGCAAGTGTTGTTTTTCCAGATGTTGCTCCAATTAAAAAACCTCTTGCTTGACTGTCACCAGCAGCCCAAGCAAAATCGCCAACTCTTTGAAAACCAAACATTGAGTAGAATAAATAGATAGGGATCATCTCAATATCATGATTTGTGTATGCAGTGCCTGCTGCAATCCAAGATGACATTGATCCAGCTTCAGTTATACCTTCCTCTAAAACTTGACCTTTTTTATCCTCCCTATAAGAAAATAATTGTTCTGAGTCTACCGGTTCATACTTTTGTCCTTCGTGAGCGTATATACCAATTTTTTGAAAAAAACCTTCCATTCCAAAAGTTCTTGCTTCATCTGGAATGATAGGAACCAATCTTGGTGAAACATTTTTATCTCTTAAAAGATTGGTAAGCATTCTTACAAGTGCCATTGTAGTGGACATTTCTTTTGATCCAGTTGACTTTTTAAGAGCATCAAAAATATCTTTTGGAGGAGTTTTAATTGATTTAGCAAAAGTGGACCTTTCAGGAATATTACCACCAAGTTTAATTCTTCTATCTTTTAAATATTTAATCTCTTCTGAATTTTCGTCAGGTTTATAATATTGAATATTTTTTACTTGCTCATCTGTTAAGGGAACATCAAACCTATCTCTATAATACATAAGATCTTTCACATCTAATTTTTTTTGTTGGTGAGTTGTATTTATACTTTCTCCTGATTTACCCATACCGTAACCTTTAATTGTTTTGGCAATAATTACAGTTGGTCGACCAGTATTATTAACAGCGTTATGATATGCTGCATAAACTTTATGTGGGTCATGCCCACCTCTATTAAGTTTCCAAATATCTTGGTCTGTCATAGTTGATACCATATCTTTTAATTCTTTATATTTTCCGAAGAACTTTTCTCTTACATATGATCCACCTTTAGCTTTAAAAGCTTGGTATTCACCATCAACAGCTTCATTCATCCTTTTTACTAACAGACCTTTTTTGTCATTTGCTAATAATTGATCCCAATAAGAACCCCAAATTACCTTAAGCACATTCCAGCCAGCTCCCCTAAAAATACCCTCAAGCTCTTGGATAATTTTTCCGTTACCTCTTACTGGTCCATCCAACCTCTGAAGATTGCAATTAACAACAAAAATTAAATTATCTAGATTTTCTCTAGCAGCTAAGCCTATAGCTCCTAATGATTCTGGTTCGTCCATTTCTCCATCTCCTAAGAAAGCCCAAACCTTTCTACCTTCATCTTTAATGAGACCTCTATTAATTAAGTATTTCATAAATCTTGCCTGATAAATTGCAAGCATAGGACCTAATCCCATTGATACGGTTGGAAACTGCCAATACTCTGGCATTAACCACGGGTGTGGATAAGATGATAATCCACCAGGTTTAACTTCTTGTCTGAAATTATCTAATTGTTTTTCTGTTAATCTTCCTTCAAGATAAGATCTTGCATAAATTCCTGGAGCACTATGACCTTGAAAATATATTAAATCTCCACCAAACTTATTATTTTTTGCTCTCCAAAAATGGTTCATTCCAACATCGTATAAAGTTGCGGCTGAAGCGAAAGTTCCAATGTGCCCACCTAATTCTGGATTTTTTTTATTAGCTCTTACAACCATAGCTGCTGCGTTCCATCTAATTAGAGATCTAATTTTTCTCTCTATATTTTGATCACCAGGTAATTTTTTTTCTTCCTCAGGAGGTATTGTATTAATATACGGAGTATTTCTAGACATTACTAATCCAGAACCTTCTCTGTACGAGTGCTCTATTAATTGTCTAATTATATATTGTGCCCGTTCTTTACCATCGCTATTAAGCACTGCAGATAACGACTCAAGCCACTCTTTGGTCTCACTAGGATCTATATCATTTGTATCTGAAACAATCTCAATTTTTGAATTTTCTAGTTTGGAAGTTTTTTTAGTCCCAGAAACTTCTTGTCTGATAATTTTTGGTTCATCAATTTTTTGTATTTTTTCTGCATCACTTATAATTTTTTCTGTATCTTTTGGTATTTCCGTATCTTTTTTAACTTCCTTAACTTCCTCGATTTTTTCACTTCCACCTTCCACAGAAATTGAAACTAATTTATCACCTTTTGAAACTTTATCTCCTATCTTGACTGAAATGCTTTCT
>CACIWH010000023.1 GCA_902590295.1 uncultured Pelagibacteraceae bacterium
AATTCCATATCCCTTAAAAAATTATACAATTTTTTTTTATCAATCTGTTTTAGAACAAAGTCACTGTACGGAACTTTGACGGGTACATCTTTTTTTAAAGTAACTAGCTTTTTACTAATTATTGCTTTTTGTTTGTTTTCAATAAGTGTCTCTCTTCTTTTGTTTTGTTTAATGTTTTTAGAATTTGACAGAAGATTTTCTAAGGTTCCATACTCATTTATTAATTCTGCAGCAGTTTTAATTCCTATACCAGGTACGCCAGGTACATTATCACTGCTATCTCCTGCTAAAGATTGAACATCTATTACTTTCTCTGCTTTTACACCAAATTTTTTTTGAATATCTTCCTCATTAATGAACTTATTTTTTATTGGGTCATAAATTCTTATATTTTTTTTATATAGCTGCATTAAATCTTTATCAGAAGATACGATTGTAACATCTCCTCCCTTTTTTATTATTTGTTCACTATAAGTTGCTATTAAGTCATCTGCTTCATAATTAATGAGTTCTATAGACGGTAAATTAAAAGCCTCTACAGATTTTCTAATGTAGTCAAATTGTGGAATCAAATCATCGGGTGCATCTGATCTATTTGCTTTATACTCAGAATAAATCTCATTTCTAAAATTTTTTCTAGCAGAATCAAATATGACAGCAAAATGAGTAGGTTTAGATTTATTATCAGAGGATTTTGCATCTTCTAATAATTTGAATAACATGTTGCAAAATCCAGCTACAGCTCCTGTTGGTAGCCCATCAGATTTTCTAGATAAAGGTGGTAATGCATAGTAAGCTCTGAAGATATATCCAGATCCATCGATTAAATAGTAATTTTCTTTTTTGGATGCTTTGCTCATTAATAAATTTTATTTTAATTTATCTTAATGTTATAAGTCTATAAATCTAAATGAATAATAAAATTGTACTTTCTGTCAAAAATCTAAACAAAACCTACAACAAAAAAATTCATGCTCTTAGAAATTTAAACTTAGAGGTGAAAGAAGGAGAAATTTTTGGCTTATTGGGTCCAAACGGTGCGGGGAAAAGTACTTTTATAAATATTCTTGCAGGACTAACTACTAAAACGTCTGGAGATGTAGATGTCTGGGGATTCAACATTGACAAAAACCCTAGACAAGTTAGGGCTTCACTAGGGATAGTCCCTCAAGAGATAAATGTTGATCCTTTTTTTACACCAAAGAAATTATTGGAACTTCAGGCTGGTCTTTATGGTGTAAAAAAAAAAGATAGAATTACTGATACTATATTAGATCTAGTGTCTCTTAATGAAAAAGCTAATAGCTACACTAGAAATTTATCAGGTGGTATGCAGAGGAGACTTTTAATTGCAAAAGCATTAGTACATAAACCACCAATTGTAATTTTAGATGAACCTACTGCTGGAGTTGATGTAGAGTTACGTAAGAAGTTATTGGATAATGTAAAATCTTTAAGAGACATAGGTGTAACAATTATACTTACTACTCATTATCTATCTGAAGCAGAGGAAATGTGTGACCGTATTGGTATTATCAATCAAGGAAATTTGATTGCACTGGAAACTACTGAAAATATGTTAAATAAAATACAAACAAAAATAGTTAAATTCTCAGTAAATAAAAAAGTAGAATTAGTTGATGCTTTAAAAAAAAAATTAAAGATAATAAAAAATGATGAAAAAGAGCTGGTCGTTTCCTATGAAAAAAATATTATTAATATACAGGAAATAATAGATGTTATCAAAAGCAGAAAAGTTGATATTTTTGATGTACAATCAAGAGATCCGGACCTTGAAGATGTATTTATAAAATTGATAAAAAACTAGATAAATCTTTAACAAAAATATATAATAAGCATATGGATAGTGTGCAATCAAATCAAAATCAAAAAATTTTAAAAAATTTTTTTATAATAATCTTGGGAAGCTTAATTTTAACAATATCTGCAAAGATAAAAATTCCTTTTTATCCTGTGCCAATGACAATGCAAACATTTGTAGTTTTATTTTTAGGGATAGCATTTGGTTACAAAATTGGTTTATCAATAATAGCCTTGTATTTATTTGAAGGGATTTTAGGATTGCCAGTTTTCTCTAATTCTCCCGAAAAAGGAGTTGGTTTAGTTTATTTTACAGGACCAACTATGGGTTACTTAATTGGATTTTTGAGTGCAGTTTTTTTGACAGGTTATTTTAACTTTGGAAAAAATATAATACAAAATTTTCTTAAAATTCTTATATCAGTTTCAACTATTTATATTTTGGGATTAATATGGTTAGGAAGTCTAATTGGATGGGATAAGCCCATCTTTGAGCTTGGTGCAAAGCCTTTTCTATTAGCAGAATTATTCAAGATTCTGATTTTAACTTTTCTTGCTTCAAAACTTGTAAAGTTTAGAAAATCTATCTAGGTGATCTTTTAGATAAAATTCTTTGAAGAGTCCTTCGATGCATCTTTAATCTTCTAGCTGTCTCAGAAACATTTCTATTGCAAAGTTCGAATACTCTGTGAATATGTTCCCATTTTACTCGATCAGCTGACATTGGATTTTCAGGTGGCTCTGCTTTTTTATTTGGATTAGCTAAAAGAGCCTTTTCAACATCATCTGCATCAGCTGGTTTTGCCAAATAATCTATTGCACCTTGTTTGATTGCTGCAACGGCTGTTGGGATGTTTCCATACCCTGTTAACATTACTACTCTGCTGTTTGAATTTAAATTTTGTATTTCTTTTACAACTTCAAGTCCATTTCCATCTCCAAGTCTCAAATCAACAACAGCAAAAGCTGGCTTATTATTTTTTACTGCATCTAGGCCTTTTTTTACACCTTCAGCTTGTGAAACCTTAAAGCCCTTCTTTTCCATAGCTCTTGCAAGCCTTTCTCTAAAGGGATTATCGTCATCTACAATTAGAAGAGATTTATCCTCAAATTCGTTTATGTTTTTAAGCCTATCTGTCTCCATAGATGTATACATATGGTCATAAATCCTAAAATTTCAATAGTCTAAAAAAACCAAAAAAACCTCATAATTTTCTTTACAGAGCCCCCTATTTAAGTAAAAAACGATTTACGAAAATTGCATACAAGTTGTGCAATTTTTTTTTGTTAAATTTTTTTTAAGGAGCTAAAAATGAAAAAATTTAAATCGGTTTATGAACTAATAACTAAGTTAAAACCATCTGATCCAGTGTACTGCATCAGAAAAAAATCAATAAAAAAAGCTTCAAAATACTTTATAAAAAATTTCCCAGGTAAAATTTTATACGCAGTTAAAACTAATCCGAACAAAGAAGTTGTTAAAACGTTAATTGAAAGTGGCATAAAAAACTTTGATGTAGCATCTATTAAAGAAATTCAAGGCATAAAAGAAATAGACAGTTCTTTAGATTGTTCATATATGCATACCGTAAAAAGTAGAGAAGACATAAGAGATGCGTATTTCAAATTTGGGGTTAAAGCATTCTCGCTGGATACTAAGGACGAACTAATCAAAATTATAGAAACTACTAATCACGCAAATGATTTAGAATTATATGTAAGAATTGCAGTTTCAAATGAACACGCAGAAATCGATTTATCAAAAAAATTTGGTGCTAATAATAGTGAGGCCCCAGGCCTAATGAGACTTGCCAATCAATATACAAAGAAATTAGGTTTAAGTTTTCATGTTGGTTCTCAATGCATGCACCCAATTTCTTATACTAAGGGAATAACTGAAATCGGAAATCTAATTAAGAAAACGAAAATTATACCAAAGGTAATAAATATAGGTGGAGGGTTTCCAACTATTTATCCCGACTTAATTCCCCAATCTTTAAATAGCTACTTTGAGGAAATAAAAAAATCAT
>CACIWH010000024.1 GCA_902590295.1 uncultured Pelagibacteraceae bacterium
ATAATAAGAATTGAATTTAAGATAGAAAATAGAACAGATAATATTCAAAATAATTTGCAAAAAACTTCAGACTCAAAAATATCCTTTATTAAAGATTCTTTTCTACAATATAATAGGATAGATCAGAACAAATCATTTGAAAACTTTGTTATTGGCGAAAGTAATAAACTTGCTTTTGAGGCAGCAAAAAAAGTTTCTGAAAAAGTTTCACATTATAATCCATTTTATTTGTACGCCGGTGTTGGTATGGGGAAAACACATTTACTAAATGCTATAGGGTTAAAACTTAAAGAGGATAAAAAAGTTACCCTTATATCTGCAGAAAGGTTTATGTATCAATTCATAAAATCTATTAAAACTAATGAAATGGTTAAATTTAAAGATAATTTTAGAAATACCGATGTACTAATAATTGATGATATACAATTTATGAATGGTAAAGAAGCTATGCAGGAAGAATTCTTTCACACATTTAACTCTTTAATAGAAAAAGGTTCACAAGTTATTCTTTCAGCGGATAGGCCACCTAATAAACTTGTAAAAATACAAGAGAGAATTAAATCAAGATTTTCAGGTGGACTAGTTGTTGATATTCAGAGTCCTGAACATGACTTACGCTTAAAAATTTTAAAAACAAAAATTGATGAATTAAACATTTTATATAGCGAAAAAATAAAATTATCTGATGAAATTTTAAAGTTTATTAGTAATGAAATAAGAAATAGTATTAGAGAATTAATAGGTGCATTGAACAGAATAGCCTCTTTTTCAAGAATTTATAATAGAATTCCAAATCTAAATGAAATTAAAATAATTTTAAAAGACTTGTTGAGTATAAACGAGACTAAAATAACTATAGATAACATTCAAACTATAGTGTGCAAATATTTCAAAATAAGTAAAAACGAAATGCTATCATCTAGAAGGTCTAGATATTTAGTTAGACCTCGTCAAGTCGCTATTTATTTATCTAAAATTCTTACAACTAAATCTCTGCCTGAAATAGGTAGAGAATTTTCCAATAGAGACCATACTACCGTGATTCACTCTGTTAAAACCATAGAAAGATTAAAGATTGACAATAATGAAATATCTAATGGCATTAGCTACCTAAAAAATCAGATTTTGTATAAAAAAGAAAATGAAATTTAGTATAAATCAAAAAGATTTACAAGAGTCGCTTGGTTTCTGCCAAAATGTAATTGAGAGAAGAAGCACTTTACCAATTTTATCTAATGTCTTAATAGAGGCAAAAAATAAAATATTAAAAATAACAGCAACAGACCTAGACATGATTTTTGTGCACGATATTAAAAATGTTGAGATAGAAGAGGAGGGAGAGACAACAACTAATTCTGCAATAATGCATGATATCGTTAGAAAATTTTCTGCAGGAAAAAAAATAAATATAGAAACAATTTCTGAGAGCAAGCTCCAACTTGAGTCTGAAAAATCTATCTTCAAGTTAAACTGTATAGACTCTAAAGAATTCCCATTATCTGAAGAAGATATAGCTGGGAACACTATAACAATTAATTCACAAAGTTTTTTGAAACTCTTAAATAAATGCAAAATTTCTATTTCAAATGATGAGACAAGACATTATCTAAGTGGGATTTTTTTACATTTTACACAAAATGATGAAAAAAATTATTTAACCGCTGTTTCTACAGATTCACATAGAATGTCTATATCTAAAATGAGACTTAATGAACAAATTGATTTTGATTCAATAATTTTACCAAAAAAAACTATTTATCAACTTTGTTCCATATTAGAAAACTTCAACGGAAATATTAAAATATTTAACTCTAAGTCCAAAATAAAATTTGTCCTAAATGATAGCTCATTAACCTCTAAAGTCATAGATGGTAAATTTCCAAATTATATACAAGTCGTACCAAAGAATAATAAAAAAAAATTAGAAGCAGATTTAGAATTATTCCATCATAGTGTAGACAGAGTTGCCTCTGTCTCTACAGATAAAAAAGATGGTGTTAGGTTCAGTTTATCAAAAAATAAATTAGATTTATCTGTCAATAACGCTAATAGCGGTGATGGTAAAGAAACTTTGTCAGTAAACTTTGATCATGAATTGGATATTAGTTTTAATTCAAAATATTTAGTGGACGTTGCTAGTCAATTAGAGGGTAATAATATTGAGATTTACTTTAATGATGTTTCCTCACCAGCTTTAATAAAAGACCCAAGTGATTTTGACAGCATATATGTAATCATGCCTATGAAAGGTTGATTTTATGAAATTTTATTAAGTTCATTATATATAACTTGCTCTACCTTTTGTGCTAATTTATTTTGTTCAATTCCAGGAGGTAAAATACTTAATATTGAAACTATAATTTTTTCATTGGGAACTAGCCTTCCCTTTTTGGGCCACACTTTTCCCGAATTAATAGCGACTGGCAAACATGCAATATTCAGATCATTGTATATCCTAGAAAAACCTTTTTTAAACTTTGACCTGTCGTCAAAACTTTTTCTTGTCCCTTGTGGAAAAATTATTAAGATTTTATTTGTATCTTTAATTACCTTACCTACTTCATCAGAAAAATTCAGATTTTCTTTAGATATTTTATTTCTATCAATTGATATGCATCCTAATTTTTTTAAATACAATCCAAATAAAGGGATTTTTATAAGTTCTTTCTTCAGTATGAACACCGGATTTTTAAAAATTGTTTGCAAAAAAAAGGTTTCAAAAATTGATTGGTGAGAGGACACTACAAAATACTTTTGATTATTTATTATGTTTTCTTTACCTTTAACCTCTATTCTTGTTGCCATAATATACTTCAAACAAAAACTGGTCCAATAACCTAAGAATTTACCTCCTAGTGTAACCATATGACGAGGGAGTATTAAACTTGGTATGAATAAAATTAATAGAAATATTAACCCAAAATAGAAAACACATAAAAAAATAATATTTCTTATCATTTAATTAAATTATGTCATTTAATCTTTGTTTTTTGCTAATCTTTTTTATCTTTGAGTTTTTTACAATAAATTCAACTGGGCGAGGTCTCAAATTATAATTTGAAGATAATACTATTCCATATGCACCAACATCTTTGATAGCTAAATTGTCTCCCTCGTTAATTTTTTGATAATTTTTTGTTTTAAGGAAACGATCAGATGTTTCACAAATTGGCCCAACAAAGTCGTGAGAGCTAAAATTCCTAGATGATTTTTTAGTTAGAGGTATTATATCATGTGTAGCGTTGTATAAAGCCGGACGTATCAAGTCATTCATACCAGCATCTATAATGATAAATTTCTTGTTAGAACTGTTTTTTATATAAATTACTTTTGTAAGCAAAACGGCTGTATCTCCAACAATAGAGCGACCTGGCTCAAAAATGATTTTACAATTGTATTTTTTTGAAAATTTATAGATGTTTTTTGAAAGTTTTGAATAGTCTAGTTTTTTACTATTCTTGACATATTCTATTCCCATACCTCCACCAAGATCTATATATTCAAATTTATATTTAGATTTTGATAAAATTTTATTTATAGCAATAAGTACATTATTGTAGGGTTTGTTTTGCGTTATCTGGCTTCCTATGTGAACACTCAAACATTTAATTTTTATATTCCTTGAGTTTTT
>CACIWH010000025.1 GCA_902590295.1 uncultured Pelagibacteraceae bacterium
TTATTTAAAAAATTTAGCTTTAAAACTGAAATCAGAAATCGTTGAACACAAAAATTATATAGGTGGCAGATATTCAGTTCTATCTGAAGTTGGCATGTTGCCAGCTGAATTAATGGGATTGAAAAGTGATAAGTTTAAGAGATTTGATAGATTAATCTTAAAAAAGCAATTTGTCGAAAGTTTGTTGGTAAATGTAAACATGCTCTATAATTTAGTTAAAAGAAAAAAAACCAACTCAATTATTTTAAATTACGATGAAAGTTCATCTAGTTTATTCAAATGGTATCAGCAACTTGTTGCAGAAAGTTTAGGAAAAAATTCTAATGGAGTTTTACCTATTATTTCTAATATGCCAAAAGATAATCATAGCCTTATGCAAATTTATTTAGATGGGAATAAAAACAGTTTTTTTACTTTTTTTGATGTGACTAATCAAAAAACACTCAATGTAAATAATAAAGAAATATTAGATAATTTTAATTATTTAAAAGGCCATAGTATTTCATCAATTAAACAAGCACAAAAGCAAGCTACAATGAATATCTTTAAAAATAAAAAAATTCCATTCAGGAGTTTTGAAGTACATAGAAAAAATGAAGAAGCACTTGGGGAGTTATTCACATTTTTTATGTTAGAAACTATTTTATTAGGTAAATTGATGAATGTTAATCCATTTGACCAACCAGCAGTCGAGTTGATTAAAAAAGAGACAAAAAAATTATTAGTCTAAATAAACTTACCAAATAAAATCCGAGATCTGCCGTATTTTTTGTCGATTATTATTTTAAAATTTTCTGGGAATTCATCCAGAGTTTTTTTATCTCTATGAATTAATACAATACTATCTTTTTTCAAAATATTTTCTTCTTTAATTGTGTTTAATATCGATTTTATTCTAATTTCTTGAAAAGGAGGGTCTATAAAAATAAGCTCATAACTTTTGAAATTCATTTTTAATTTTTTCATACTAAAAACGTCATTTTCAATAACTACAGTTTTTTTACAACAACTTAAATTTTGAATATTCTTTTTTAACATCTTTAAAGCGAGATTATGGTTTTCAAAAAATGTTACTTGTCTAGAATTCCTAGAAATACACTCCAAACCAAAAGTTCCAACCCCAGAAAAAAGATCTAAAACTCTAGAATTAAATAGTTTAAAGTTTAATAATTTTGAGTGTTGTAATATATTGAAAATTGACTCTTTCACAGCATCTCTCAAAGGTCTTGTATAATTGTCTTTAGGAGTTAATAGTTTTTTCCCTCTCAAGGTTCCTGATATTATTCTCATAGATCTATTACTTTAAATCCAATATCCCTTCTAAAAAAACCATTTTCCCAATTAAGATCATTTATTAACTTAATGATATCTGTTCTAGAACTTTTGAAATTATCTGATATCGAAACAAAATTTAAAACTCTGCCGCCAGTAGCTAATATACTATTGTCTTCTATTTTTGTTCCTGCATGAAATATATATTCATTTTTTTTTAATTTTAAATTATCTAATCCTTTTATACGAATATTTTTTTTATAGCTTTCAGGATAACCTTTTGAGCATAGAACAATACAAACACTTTTTCTATTATTCAATTTAATCTCGTTTTTTACTAATTTACCTAAACAACAATCAACAAAAACTTTAGTTATATCATTTTCTAATAGTGGAAGAATAGTTTGACATTCGGGATCGCCCATCCTTACATTAAATTCCACAAGGTAGGGGTTGTTTTCTTTAATCATTAATCCTACATACAAAAAACCTTTGTAAGAAGTACCTAATTCTTTAATTGCTCTTAAAGTTGGGTTTACAATTTTTGAATTAATTTTTTCAGACAGTTCAATGCTAAATAACCTTGATGGCGAATAACATCCCATTCCCCCAGTATTTTTGCCTTTATCTCCCTCACCAACGCGTTTGTGATCTTGAGCCGTTCCAATGAATTTGTAATTTTCACCATCTGAAATAATAAAATAACTCATTTCCTCACCTCCTAGAAATTCTTCGACTAGTAAATGTTTTGCTAAGCCAAATTTTCCTCCAAAAATTTCTTTAGTTGCAATAAAAGCTTCTTCAAAATTTTTACAAATATAAACTCCCTTGCCAGCAGCCAATCCATCAGCTTTAATTACGAGTGGATATTCTGACTTTTCTAAAAATTTTATAGTGGTCTCTAAATTTTCAAATATTTTAAAATTTGCTGTAGGAATTTTATATTTTTCACATATTTTTTTAGTAAATATTTTAGAGCCTTCTAACTGTGAGGCAATTTTATTTGGACCAAAAACTTTAATTTTTGTATCCATGAAATAATCAACTATTCCGTTTACTAAGGGTTGCTCAGGTCCAACTATAAGAAGTTCTATTTTATTTTTTAAGCAAAAATTTTTTATAGATTTAAAATCATCAATATTAATATTTACATTTTTTGCAATATGGCTTGTTCCAGCATTACCAGGAATACAAAATATTTTACTGGTTGTTGAGGATTCTTTAATTTTACTACAAATTGCATGTTCTCTTCCACCACTTCCAATAATTCCAACAATCATTTATATTAACTATAACTTATAAATGAAAAATAAATTAGCAAAATTAAAATATCTACCAAATAATTTTGAGATAATTGAGCCTGGTGACCACGTGGTTTGTGCAGTATCAAATAAAAAAATTATGTTAAAAGATCTTAATTATTGGAACGTGGATCTTCAAGAGGCTTATTATTCTTTTGTAGAAGCTCAATCAAAAAGAGAAAAATTTTAATGATTAAATTTTCCATCTGTTATGGGACCAAATCCATTGATCTGGATTTTTGGTAATTTTTTCTTCCAACCAATGATTTAGTTCATTGGTTATATCTTCAATATTTTGATCATCATTAAAGCTTATGTGTTTATCAAAAAATATTTTAAAATGAACCCCATTAATCCTTTGAATGTAAACTGGTTGAATAATACAACCGAATTTTTTAACAAATTGTGCTGGGATAGTAGTTGTGAAAGCACTTTTACCAAATAGCTTACTTTCAATTCCCTCAGATACTCTTTGGTCAATCATTATTGCTAAACTTTTTCCTTTTTTAAAATTTATTAATGCATCTCTCACACCCTTTAATCCTTTTTGAATTTGATTTTTACAAATATATTTTTTTCTTAAGTTCTCCATAATAAAATTTAAATATTTGTTATTTAATGGTCTGTAAATCGCTGATAAATCAATACCCTCTCTTTCAATTATCATAGCCATCAACTCAAAATTATTAAAATGACCAGATATAAATATAGATGGTTTTCCACTTTTTTTTATTTTTTCCAAATTTTCTTTACCCTCAATCTCTATATAATTTTCTAATTTTCCATTCCTAAATTTGGGTATGTAAGGATATTCTGCTAAAATTCTTCCATAATTACCCCACATTTCTTCGATAATTTTTTCAGACTCCTCTTTTTTAATTGATTGTTTAAAATTT
>CACIWH010000026.1 GCA_902590295.1 uncultured Pelagibacteraceae bacterium
CTAGAAGCCATACATCTGCTGCCCAAGGTGGAATTTCTGCAGCGTTAGGTAATATGGGTGAAGATGATTGGCGTTGGCATATGTATGATACAGTTAAAGGTGCAGATTGGTTGGGTGATCAGGATTGTATAGAGTACTTGTGTAAAGAAGCTCCTCGAGCAGTTTTGGAATTAGAAAAATATGGTGTTCCTTTTAGCAGAACAGATGATGGCAAAATTTACCAAAGACCTTTTGGTGGAATGACAAAAAACTATGGTAACGAACCAGTACAAAGAACTTGTGCAGCAGCAGATAGAACTGGCCATGCAATTTTACATACATTGTATGGACAAGCTTTGAAACATAATACAGAATTTTTTATTGAGTATTTTGCATTAGATCTTTTAATGAAAAATGGTGAGTGCAAAGGTTTGGTTGCTTGGAATTTAAATGATGGCACAATTCATAGGTTTAGGTCTCACATAACAATTATTGCAACAGGTGGTTATGGAAAAATATACTATTCAGCTACTTCAGCACATACTTGTACTGGTGATGGGAATGCAATGGTATTAAGAGCAGGTTTACCTTTACAAGATATGGAATTTGTTCAATTTCATCCAACAGGTATCTATGGTCATGGCACTTTAATATCTGAGGGTGTAAGAGGTGAAGGCGGATATCTTGTAAACTCTAAAGGTGAAAGATTTATGGAGAGATATGCTCCTAAAGCTAAGGACTTAGCATCAAGAGATGTGGTGAGCAGATCTATTGCAGTTGAAATAAATGAGGGCAGAGGAGTTGGTAAAGATAAAGATCACGTTCACTTACATTTAGATCACCTAGATAAAAATGTTATCGAAGAGAGATTACCAGGCATATCAGAGTCTTCGAAGTTATTCGCTAACGTTGATGTTACTAAAGAACCAATACCAGTAGTACCAACTGTTCATTATAACATGGGGGGTATACCTACAAATTATAAAGCTGAAGTGCTAACACTAAATGGTTCTGAAAAAACAGTTCCGGGATTAATGGCCATTGGTGAGGCTGCATGTGTATCTGTTCATGGAGCAAATAGATTAGGATCTAATTCATTAATTGATTTAGTTGTTTTCGGAAGAGCTGCAGCAAAAAGAGCATCCGAATTAGTAAAACCAGGACAACCACATGAAGATATTCCAGATTCTGAAACTGATAAATGTTTATCAAGATTTGATAAGCTTAGAAATTCTAGCGGTTCAAACAGTACTGCAGATTTAAGATTATCTATGCAAAAAACGATGCAGTCAAAGTGTGCCGTTTTTAGAACAGAAAAAACTTTAAAAGAAGGCATTGAGCAAATAAGAAAACCATTTGAAGGTATGGAAAATTTATCAGTGAAAGATAAATCTTTAATTTTTAATACTGATTTAGTTGAAACCTTAGAGTTTGATAACTTAATACGACAAGCAATAACAACAATGGACTCAGCATATTATAGAAAGGAAAGCAGAGGTGCTCATGCTAGAGAAGATTATCCTAAGAGAGACGATGAAAAATACATGCAACATACTTTATCTTGGTGTGAAGGCAAGAAAACAAAAATAGATTATAGACCAGTTCACAGGTCAACACTAACTAATGATGTGCAGTATTTCCCGCCACAGGAAAGAGTCTACTGATGGTTCAAATAAATTTGCCTAAGAATTCAAAAATCCAAAAGGGCAAATATTTTAAAGACACAACAGGTTCTAAGAATATAAGAAAAGTTAATATTTATAGATGGGATCCATCAACTGGCGAAAACCCAAGAATTGATACTTACGAAGTGGATATGGATAATTGTCCATCGAAAGTCTTAGATCTACTAAATAAAATAAAAAATGAAATTGATCCTACTATCGCCTATAGAAGATCATGTGCACATGGAGTTTGTGGTTCTTGCGCAATGAATATGGATGGAAAAAATGGTTTAGCTTGCACTAAACCTCATTCAGAGATTAAAGGAGATATTAATATTTATCCTCTACCTCATTTAAAAGTATTAAAAGATCTCATTGGAGATTTAAGTACACTTTATAAACAATATGAGTCTGTGGAACCTTGGCTAAAAAATTCAAACGATTCTAGCAAAACTGAGAACTTACAATCCAAAGAAGATAGAGCTAAACTTGATGGACTTTATGAATGTATTATGTGCGCATGCTGTTCTACGTCATGCCCTAGTTATTGGTGGAACGGAGATAAATATCTTGGTCCAGCTGTTTTACTTCAAGCCTATAGGTGGATAATAGACTCAAGAGATGAAGATAGAAAAGCAAGATTAAAAAAAGTAGCTGACGAACTAAAACTATATAGGTGCCATACAATCATGAACTGTACAAATGCTTGTCCAAAGGGTCTTAATCCAGCAAAAGCTATAGCATCTATCAAAAAAATGCTTGCAACAAGCTAATTAGTTAATTAAATAATTTTGCCGATGAATTTAATACAACATTACGTAAATGGTAAAATTTTTCCTGGTTCATCCAAAAGAAGCGGAAAAGTTTTTAATCCCGCAACAGGATCACAAGAAAGTGAAGTCTCACTTGGAACAAAAAATGACTTAGACCAAGCTGTTGATATAGCATCAAAAGCTTTTGAAACATGGTCACTAAAACCACCAATACAAAGAGCAAGAGTCATGTTTAAATTTAAAGA
>CACIWH010000027.1 GCA_902590295.1 uncultured Pelagibacteraceae bacterium
TTATAGAAGAAAACAAATTAGCACTTGCAAACTTACAAAAAGAAGCAAAACTTTTAAAAGAAAGGGAACTTGCTGCAGGAGTTCAGAAAAGTTTATTCCCAGATATTTCAAAGTTTGAAAACTTTATTTTTGCTAAAAACGTTCCTGCAAGGGATGTATCAGGAGATTACTTTGATGTTGTAAGATCAACACCTGAAGAGTATTTTTTTACACTAGCTGACGTATCTGGAAAAGGAGTAAAAGCAGGTATGTACATGGCAAAAGCATCATCAATATTTAGAACACTTACCAATTTAAAGTTTCCTTTAGAAAAAGTTGTCTTTGGAGTGAATAATGAACTTGTTGAAGCTAAATTTAAAGGAATGTTTGTAACAGCAGTATTTGGGAAACTGAATATTAAAACAGGAGAACTAGTATTTATTAACGCTGGTCATGAAAGTATTCTAACTTTTGATAAGGGTAAAAATTATGAATATATAAAGTCTGATATGCCGCCAATTGGAATTGTAAAATATTTCACAGAGTCGATGGTAAAATCAAATACTATAAATCTTAAAGATAAAACATTCGTGGTCTACACAGACGGTGTGACAGAAGGATACCTTAAAAATGGTGAAGAACTGGGAGCAGAAGGTGTTCAAAATATCATAAACAGTATTGAAAATATTAATCCAAAAAATATAGTACTTGGTATAGAAAAAGAGCTCAATTGGGGGGCAGAAAAATTAAGGGACGATATCACCTGTATGGCGATAAATATTAATAATACTGAACTAATTAAAAAATAAATCTTAAAATCATGAAAATTATTAGAAAATTTAAATTAAGAAATCTTATTTTCTTTTTATTTTTACTATTATATAGCACAAATCTTTACGCAGAAATTACTCGAACATTTGTTACTGCTGTTAGACCGGGAACAACTGGATTTATAAATGCGGATGGCAATGTAAGTGTTAGAGATGCTTTGGAAAATCCATTTGGAGTTTTTGTAAGCCCAGACGGTAAGACTGTCTTTAATGCAAACAATAACACTTCTAGCAACCATAGATGTATAACCCAATTGGAACTTTCAACACCTTTTGAACTTTCAACTGCTACACTTGTAGATGAGTCAAATATTTTAAATACAGTTGCCCTTCGATCAGGTGGAAGGGATGATTGTCATGACGTCTATGTAAGCCCGGATGGTAAACATATGTCTGTAACAAATGAACAAGGACGTATTTATGATTTTGATCTACCAACCCCCTTTAGTTTAAGAGGGGCCACTATAAATCAAATTGATTATTTTCATCCCAATTTTAATCAGCCTGTAAGAGGTGATGATATTTGGTTTAGTCATGATGGATCAAAAATGTTTGTCATAGATACAGCTGGCGACAACCTTAAAGAATATACAACTGTATCACCTTTTAACTCTAGAAACGTTACATTAATAAATACAGTCGATTTAACAAGTGAAGCTGCTATTGATGGAACAGAAACTGCTCATGATTTTTTTTTCAATGATACAGGGCAAACATTAATGATATTAGTAAACGATACTGGCGATGATGAACATGACGACACAATTTTCCAATTTAGCTTAAGTGTACCATTCGATACAACTACTCTAACTTTAGTAGGTTCTAGTGTTATAAGTGGATACGATGGAACTGAAGATAATTCTGATGCGGTAGCTATTTCTTTTGGTAAAGATGGTACGAGGTTATATATTATGAATTTAAACGCTGGCCCAAATGTAGGCGGTAAAGTTGATACACTATCTCAATTCAATTTAAAATGTTCTTATGGAATAGTTAAATGTGTTTCTGATACAAGAGTATCTATCGTTTCTCAAGTAGAATTAGCAAAACAAAATATCAGCTTAAACGTTAATACTATTTTTAAAAGATTTGAGTGGATTAAGAGAAATCGTGATGATGAAAATTTATCTACTCACAACTTTAACATTAATTATCATGATCCTTTGATACAAACTTTAGCAAATAAATTTGAACCATCTATTAAAAACAATGTTGCAACTTTTATAAGTAAACATAAATCAAAAGATAAAAAATCTAAGTGGTCTAGCTGGAGTTTAGCTGATATATCCTTAAGAATTTTTGGAGAAGATGGTGCTGCTAAAGCAAAAGACATTAATACTAGAGGATTAACGATAGGAGCTGATAGAAAATTTGGAGATAATAAATTTTTAGGATGGGCAATAAGGTATAGTGATGGTAGCGCTGACACTAAAATTTCTAAACAAGATTTAGTCATGGAGTCTTTAACACTAAATCTTTATGGAATTTCACCCTCTAAGGACAATCAATACATTAATGCTGTGAT
>CACIWH010000028.1 GCA_902590295.1 uncultured Pelagibacteraceae bacterium
ATGATTAAAAGACAGCCCCTTTGATTTATCTTTAATTTGATTAAAAGAAAATCCCAAATCAAATATTATTCCGCTAATTCTTTTAGGTAAATTTATACTATCAATTTCACTGAATTTTTTGTTATAAAATTCGAATCTATTTTTAAATTTTTTCTTAAATCGAACTGCGATAATATTTGATTCTGGATCTCTATCAAAAGCAATTACTCTTGTCTTGGGGAACTCCAAAATTTTCTCCGTATATCCGCCTTGGCCAAAAGTACAATCTATAAAGGTGCCACCATTTTGAGGAGAGATAACACTTAATACTTCTTTAATTAGAACTGGATAATGTAAATTTTCATTCAAAAGAATGGTCGTACTCATCTATTATTTCAAAGACCATTAATTTTTTTGTCTTCTTAAAAATGCAGGAATCTCTAATTCATCTTCCTCAGTTCCTATTTCTGAATTTTCTTCAATTTTTTCATTTAAAATTTCATTTTCAGAATTAAAAAGTTGAGGTGCTTCATCACTCAATTCAAAATTTTCAAGTCCATTTGAATTTGCAGTGTGAGTATCATACTTGTCTGCCTCAGTCTCTTGCTCTAGTTTCAAAGGAGTTTCATTATTGATAATTGTCTCATTGTAAATTTCCTTAGAATTTAAGTTATTTACTGCCATATTTTCATCTACCATTGAATTAAGCAATTCATTTTCAGTGCTTTTGATTTCTTCATTTTCTACCTGCAAAGCGTTAGCTCCACTAGTGCTTTGGATAAAGTTTCCACTACTATTATTAATATTATTTTTTTGGAAAGCAGAAAAATCGTGGTAACCATGATTTCTATTTTGTATTCTGTGTACCATATTAATTACAGATTTAGATTCTGGTTGTTGTCCATCAAGAGCTGTTGCAACAATTGACACTCTCATTATGCCCTCTAAGGTTGGATCAGTAATTGCCCCAATTATTAACTCTGCTTCAGGGTCAACTTCTGCTCTCACTTTGTTTACAGCTTCATCAACTTCAAAAAGTTTCAAATCTTTTCCACCAGTAATATTTACAAGAAGGCCTTTTGCACCTTTTAAAGTATAGTCGTCAATTAGCTGATTAGTGATTGCCATTTCTGCAGCTTTTGCAGCTCTTCCTTCTCCTTCTGCCTCACCTGTGCCCATCATAGCTTTACCCATTGAGCTCATAACGTGTTCAACATCTGCAAAATCTAAATTAATAAGACCAGGTCTAACCATTAAATCAGTAATACTTTGAACTCCATGTAATAAAACATGGTTTGAAAGCTCAAAAGATTCTTCAAAAGTAGTTTGGTCACTTGCAACCTTAAAAAGATTTTGATTTGGAATGACAATAATTGTATCGACATGTTTCCTGAGCTCCTCTAAACCTTGTTGTGCCCTTCTCATTCTTGAAGGTCCTTCATATAAAAATGGTAAGGTTACTACACCAACAGTCAATATGTTCAATTCTTTGGCAGCTCTAGCAATTACATGCGCGGAACCTGTTCCAGTTCCACCGCCCATTCCTGCAGTTATAAAAGCCATGTTTGCACCTTGCAATATATTTATTATATCATTTAAAGACTCGTCAGCTGCTGCCTGACCAATATCTAATTTTGAACCAGCTCCTAATCCTTTGGTCAAATTTAATCCAATTTGAATTTTTTGTTTTGCTTTACTATGTTTTAAATCTTGAGCATCTGTATTGACTGCAATAAATTCTACTCCTTGTAATCCGTTATCAATCATTCCATTAATTGCATTCCCTCCAGCACCTCCAACTCCAAGAACAAGAATCCTTGGTTTTAATTCTCTTATATCTGGTGTTTTAAAATTTATTGTCATATCTCCCCCCTATTAGTTATTTAATTGCCTCTCCCACTTAAGGCTAGCTCTATAAATGTTTGATTTTTTTTTTGCTGTTACCTTAAATTTTTCATAGTTTCTAGGCTCCCAGATCTGAAAAGTTTTTCCTTGGCCTACAAATAACATGCTATTTTTTATTTTGGCATGTTTTAATAATTTGATGTTTAATAACATTCTTCCTTCACTATCAAATTGTAAATTAACACTTTCTGAGAGAATTGAGGTTGCAAAATAATCTTTTTTTTCCTCAAAAGGGTTGAGTGAATCTATTGCATTAGAAATCTTCTCAATTCTATCTTGGGGCCATGCTTCAATACAATTATTATTGAATGAGGGATAACAAATTACTCCGTTGTAGCCCAAATTCGCAAGATATGATCGAAAGCTAGCAGGCACAGACACTCGTCCTTTTTTGTCTAGTTTGTTTTCG